>JASJGT010000127.1:0-3633 GCA_033791405.1 Desulfuromusa sp. | reverse complement strand
ACTTGACTCAATATTTGCTGTGTCCGTGCCGGATGTGTGTTGATGATGTCTCTCTCTTCAGGTGTCAAACGTCCTTTTTTCTTGAGAATCGAATCAGGAATGCCAATTTTTCCGTAATCGTGAAGCAATCCTGCAATTCTGATCATCTGTATGTACTCATCAGATTGCCCCAGTTCCTCAGCTATCCCCGCAGCATACTCGGTGACCACCTCACTGTGACCTGCGGTGAGGTAGTCCCTGGCATCGATAGAATCAGCAAGGACTTTCAAAGTTTTTTCGAAGGAGAAATGTAATTCTTCAATCAGGCTGGAATTTTGAATCGCAACACCGATAGCAGGGGCAATACCTTGCAATAAATTTATGTCACTCCGGATTAATGGTCGTTTTGTTGTCTGGTTAGTCACAGCGATGACACCCAGAGATTCATTCTCAACAACAATAGGACAGCACAGGAACGAATGGACGCCGAGCTCTTTAATAAATTTGACTGAGTTGTCGGATAATTTTTCCTCAATTTCTTGTGTGTTATTGATAAGAAAGTTTTTTTGTTGGTGAAAAGACTGAACGAAGGGCCCTTGGCTGTTGGGGTTTTCAAGACTGAAGACAGTTGACATAAGATTGCCGATTTCCAGATAGGAATAGCCGAATGATCCACGTATTTCAAGTTGGGTTTTTTCCGGGTTGGTAAGTAAAATGGCTCCGCAATCAAAATCAAGCCCCGACTCCATCACTTGTGTGACGGTATATAAAACATCCTCAACAGATTTTTTGTTTGTCAGGGCTTGACCAATTTCATGAACTAGTTGAACATTTCGTGAACTTGTGTCGATTAATTCGGTCAGGCGTTCGGAGCTGTCCCACAAATTTTCCATAGATCGCGTTAGTTCTCTGCGCCGAAGAATTTCAGTGGTTAAAGAAAATCCCAAACACAAGAATGAAACTGACGCAAAACAATAAAGAAAGGTTGTGAAAGGCAAAACGAATAAGCCTGGGAATACGGACAGTACCAAAAGGGCGATAAAAGCATTGCGAATACTGCCAAAAAAGCTGGATATCGTCCGCTTCCAGGTTACGATATAGCGGCAGCAGTCCCCCCCTTGAAAGAGACACTCTGGATGTTCTATTTTCGGCAGACCAAGCCTGAACCCGTCAATGATTGCTTCGAAAAAACCCATTCGATTTTCGCACTGAAAAGGTTTCTCATTGATTCCTTTGTAAGGTTTTACTTTGATCTCGACCTGATTGTGTTTAAGAGTACGTGATTCATATTCGCTCGAACGTGTGAATCTCTTGCTGGATCTATTCAGCATTTTGAAGGCGACGGAGGGTCCCAGTAGGCCGAGCGTATATTGATGCATGGTACCAATGGCACCAGGGGAGGCTGCCAGTCGACCCGCCTCCCTGGCTATATTTTTATTGCCAGTTAACTGAACGATCTTTTCGTAAAAACGATCAATCTGTGATTGGGTAAACCAACAGCCCTCATCAGCGACCTCATAAGGCTCTATATCTGCGTAGGCGAGGGTCTCTCTGATACTCACATTTGGGTACTTTTCCCGGAGTAACTTCAAGTAGGTATTAAGTAAGCGTGAGTTATATAGGGGCGTTTGTTTATTCATCGGCAATAACGATTCATCCAAACCATATAGGATTCACTCCCTGAAGAGATATCCAGGGACCATAGAGTGTATTCTTTATCGACATGAAAACCGCAAAGATTTAGGTAGCTATTTGGAAAAAACATCACCGGATCTGACATTTTGTTGTGCTGTAAGGCAAATTTGTGAATAGCAAAGCGCAGCATGTCAAAATAATCGGGTGATGGATCGATCAGATAAACAGTAATTGCATTTGTAATTTCTGATAAATTCAAACCAAAGTCCGAGGATTGCACATCAATAAGTGCTTTTGGTGTATTTTGATAGCGCAGGACATGGATTTCCCGCTTTCTAATTAAACCGTTACTCTTGTATGTTTCGGTCAGGGTCTGATCGTCAAACTGTCCGGGAACCATATCAAGCACGTCTGGAAGTAGACCACCAGAGATGTTTTGATAATAACCATGAAATTCAACCAGATCAGAAGTTGTTGCTGGTTCGAGGGTCCAACCGTCCACTAACTCTTCTAAGGGGCCAATAAATTTTCTGGCTTCATTAATATAAGAAAGAGAGTCCAATGAAGTTATCTTTGAATCATTGGTTTCCCGAACATATCGGCCGAAGTATTGCTGTGGAAATTTGTTAGTTGCCTGGTAATAGCCAATGATATACTTAATGTTGGTAGGATTTAATTGATAGCTGTCATTCATATATTCTGAGATAGCACGAACAACTTGTAACCCGGCTCGTTGACCTTTCAACGCCGCATGATGCTGGTTCATCCAAGTCCTGCGATAAACCCGTAGAGTTGAAAAATGTCCAAGGATTTGCCCGGTTTTTTGATAGACAAAATGTCGACTGATATCTACTCCCTTTTGATAAAGGGTCAGATAAGAGTGCATCATTTCCTCACGCTTATCAGCCATCTCCGCATATTTTTTGGGGTAGATAAAGCCTGTTTCAAAAAGGAAATCAAATAAATCTTCGGGGTCTATCTGATTGCTGATATAGGTGTTGGGATCCTGCGCTTGCTGAACCAGATTGATCAGTTGTAGATGATTCTGGATGTTGATATCTAAAATTGCACAGCCGATACGTACTGTTCCTGTTCCCTTCTCGTCAGTTCCGCAATATACGACTTGAATCATACAGGGGATAAGGAAATTGTTGGTAAAAGAAATAATTGCGTTTCTGATCAGCAGACCGGGGATTAGGGCCGCTCTGGATTTGTTTTCATTCACGGATAATCCAAGGCTGCTCAGCTCGTGGATTTTTAACCTGACTTTTTTACCTGTGATTGGATGTTCAAAGACCAGATCCGGAGATGGGACAAGTTGCTGCCGGCGTGAGCGGTATTTTTTGGAATTGTAACGTGGTGTCGCTTTCATGTTGGGAGTTAGTAAGTATTGTCCATTGCCCTGTGGAGAAAGACTAACCTGACCAGTGTAAACCGGGTTACTTTTACATTGAATAGTTAGCATGGCGGAGTGGTTATTGTTCAACCAGGAAAAAGAAAGACCTTCTTCATCATCAAGGTTAACCAGAATTCCTTTGACTGAGTAAACCAACAACTGACCGGAGAAAACGATGGCATTTTGGGTGAGGGTTATCGAGATATTTTTTTCAACACAGGTGAAGCGAAGTTGTTTTCTGAGACCAATCTCTACAGCGATTTCAGGAAGAGTAAAACTTATGGTTTGATCTTCAATTTGATAGATTTCGGGCTCAAATTCATAGGAGCCACTGTTGGTATCCAGAATGATCTTCTGCAGCTTAAACGTAGAAAGTGACGCTGGGAAAGATTCGTCTGTGATCCATGTTGCTGTTATGCTTTCATCAGTAATTGGATTCGGGTTGGCTTTCAAAAATACACAATAATCATGATCTTTATGCAGCATACAAATTATCAAAGGGGCACCTTGATAATGGAGCGCATTAATTTGATTAAGCAATTGTTTTTGACGCATCGAGCCGAGCCGAGCAATACTTCTCATTTGTGATTCAGGCAAATATTTCTCCTCGTGAGTAATCTATA
>JASJGT010000126.1:0-8580 GCA_033791405.1 Desulfuromusa sp. | reverse complement strand
GGCAGCTGCGTGCTGTCCCGCCGCTCCCGAGGCATCCTGCGCGGCGGTTGCATGCGTATCCGTGGCCTTGCGACCGGCCGGGGTGCCATGGCTGCCGGTGGTCGCGTGGTCGGTGGTATCGGCAGTGGCGCGCTGTCCCGCTGTTCCCGACGCATCCTGGGTGGCGGTTCCGAGAGAGGTGGATGTCCCATGATCAGCCGGGGTGCCCTGGCTCATGGTGGTGGTCCCATGAACGGCAGTCGTATCCTGCCCGGTGGTGTCGGTTGTGGCGGCCGAGCGGCCTTTGGCGGCTTGGGCCGCTGTCGATGGGTATTCAGACAGCGTCGTCTTGCTCTGGCTGTCACTGCTGGCGGGGGCGGTGGTTACGCTCGAATCAAGCTGGCGTACAGCCGTATCTTCCGATGTTGGGCCTTGCGGCGTACCGAAGATAATGGAAAGGGCCCACAGGATAATTATCACGATGGCGATGCCGCCGATGATGCGCGGGGTCGCAAATTTCCTGAACTCGAATCCCTTGGCGTTTTTTTCCATGGCTGCTCCGTCTTCGATATCGTTCGGGCCGGCTGTAGTTCTCCGCCGGTGTCGGTATAAGGGCTGTGTTATTGGCGCTTCCTGAGCTTTCGGATATCCCCCACCCGGATGGTGACATTGGTGGCATCGAAATGCTCTATTAAAGGTATCACATATTTGCGCGAAGCTCCAGTCATATCCTTGAACGCTGGTGTGGATATCTCACCCTTTTCCAGGATATAGGCCACCAGTTCGTCTTTTAATTTTTCAATGGTTGGTCGGTCGTAATAGAGATCTTCTTTGACCTTGACCAGCACCCCTTCACCGACCAGCAAGTCCAGGACGCCTCTGGCTGACTTGGGATCTACCTCCAGGTCCTTGACGACTTCCCTGAAATAGGGTGGTGTCAGGCCGCTTTTGGCGTAGATGTCGACGATCTGCTTCTTTGAGGCCTTTTGATCCACCTGCAGGGATACCGTGTGCGTAGCCAGCCGGACCGTATCGTCCGCGAGGACCAGTTGCTGGTCTTTGATCATCCGGTTGAGCACCAGGGTGAAGAGCTTGCCGCTGGCCTGCCGCGGAAACTTCGATTTCAATTCCTCTTTGGAGATGCCGGGTTTCAGTGGGTTGTCGCGGTGGTATCGTTCGAGCACCTCCTGGCTCAGTTGTCTTAATCCATCAAAGACGGCCAGGTGAATGTACCTGCGGTTTTCCTTGTCGGCCAGCAAAAGGGTCTGGCTGTTGAGCATGGCGCCGATGGCGGCCTCCAGGGCCTTTGCCGGCAGGTTGGTCATCAGGAGCAGTTCGTCGAATGTGACGCCCGTCGGGCCGGCCATGCGTGCGTGGTAGTCGATGATGCCTTCTGGTGCGGCATCAACCAGGCCGTTCAGGCCTTCGATGATCTCCTGCTGAAACCGTTTGTGTTTGACGGGAATGGGGTTGAGCAGTTTTCCGCCGCCGATGGTGCGCACAGGGGAGTAGCTGCGGATCACGAATCTGTCGTCGCGGATCAGGCTGACCGGCTCATCCAGACGGATCTGCGCCGGACAGGCCTCTCCGGGCGTCAGCTCCTCGCGGTCCAGAAGAATCAGATTGCCCATGGTCTCGCTGGTACCGGTGTGGAATCTGACCTGGGTCCGGCTTTTGATAGGCTTTTTGTTGCTGGAGAGAAAGTGGAGCTCCAGGTCCACCATGTAGCTGGGCATCAGCGTTTTTTCCCGGGCCAGAATATCGCCGCGGTTGATGGCGGTTTTCTCCAGGCCCTGGAAGTTGATGGCGGTGCGCATGCCGGCTTCGGCGTCCTCCCGGCTCTGGTTGTGCACCTGGATGCCCCTGACTTTGGAGGTGGTTTTGCCGGGATAGATCATGATTGTGTCCCCGACGTTGACTCTGCCCGAAATCAGGGTGCCGGTGATCACCGTGCCAAAACCCTTCATGGAGAATACACGGTCCACGGGAAGCCTGAAAATCCCGGTGGTGCCTCGCTCGGGAACCCCTTCGCACAAGGCGTCCAGTTCCTCGATGAATTGGGGGATGCCGTCTCCGGTTGCCGAGGAGACCGGTACGATCGGTGCCCCGTCGAGAAAGGTTCCCACGGTAAAATCCCGGATATCTTCGGTGACCAGTTCCAGCCACTCTTCATCGACCATGTCGATTTTGGTGAGCACAACCATGCCGTGCCTGACGCCCAGGAGAGCGCAGATCTCCATGTGCTCGCGTGTCTGGGGCATGACCCCTTCGTCGGCGGCAATGACCATGCAGACGATGTCGATCCCCGTGGCGCCGGCAACCATGTTCTTGACGAACTTTTCGTGGCCGGGTACGTCGACGATGCCCAGGTGGCGGCCGCTGGGAAGGTCTAACGAGGCAAAGCCCAGTTCGATGGTAATGCCGCGTTTTTGTTCTTCCTTGAGCCGGTCGGTGTTGGTGCCGGTGATTGCCTTGATCAGGCTGGTCTTGCCGTGGTCAATATGTCCGGCGGTGCCGAGAATAATCTGTTTCACGATCGATGTGCTCCGGTAAATGGTCAGGGTCTTTTGGTTAAATCTTGATTCAGCAATTTGTTGCCTTCCAGAAATGAGGGATTTTGTTCGAGATCAAGGCTTGCGAGAAATTTTACCGCAGGCGCCCTGAAAGAAGTGCCCTTGGGGTACATATGGTTGATATTTCGAGGATAAAATTTGGAGCATACCGCAGATATCGGACAAAATAGCCATTTCTGGATTAAGATTTACGGTTTCTAAGATATTCTGCAAAGTATGCCAGCCCCACAAGGATGATGCCCAATCCGGCCACATAGATGATATTGACGTCTGGATAAAACATGCGGGAGAGGATCACGGCACAACCGGCCCCCAGGATGGCCCTGATGATGAAAATGTGAAACTGGGTCAAGATGTTACCTCTTTCCAATCAGATGGATTAGCAAGATGTTTTTGATGCAGCGTCAGGGTATATTATGAGGTTAGTTAGGTCAATACTTATGGGGAACACATTGGTTTTTCAATAGCTTAAAACCTACCCCTGAAAACTTTAGAATCGCGTAAAAAACAATTGGCCGACTTTTTACAGCTTGCTGAAAATTTAAGTTGAAATGGGCCAGGTGATCTGTTAAAAAAAGGGTTCTTATGGTGGGTGTAGCTCAGTTGGTAGAGCATCAGGTTGTGGCCCTGAGGGTCGTGGGTTCAAGCCCCATCACTCACCCCATAAAACTAAAAGGCCATTGCACCAAACTCATTGTGGCAATGGCCTTTATCGCTTGCGTACGCGCCCGTAGCTCAGCTGGATAGAGCGCCGGACTTCGAATCCGTAGGCCGCCCGTTCGAATCGGGCCGGGCGTACCAAAAAGCTTTAAAGGGTTTACCAGGGCAACCGGTAAACCCTTTTTGCTTTTTATTCCTGGCAGCACGAATACCGGTGGATTGTCCGCAGAAAGATCTTTTTGATTATTATTCCTTAAAAGTATGTTTTTGGGGCCAAAAAGGTGTGTTTAAGCCTCCTAACAGCCCCTATTATGGTATCATTCCCTTAATATATCAATCGGTTAATTTGGCCCGACCCCGAAACACCGATCTTTGTCAGCGACCAATTTCCAACGCGATTACATAATCCCGTCTATCACAACATTTGACAGGCACCGCCAGCGTGGATTGATCTCAATATACCAACCAACCCTAATTGAATGAAATATAAAACTTACAAAATGTAATTTCCATTCAGCATTGATAAACAGGAAAACCGTGTCTGTCAGTTGAACAAATATCAAATTGTACGTAACTCAAAACACAATAAATGGTCCAGTTTTTGTCCCTTGACCTCTCCAGGTTATTCATCCTATTTATATATAGAATAATTTTTCGCAAAATCTACCTTATTCAACGTTATTTCAAAAAATTATTAGACTTTAAGCTGTTGCTGGTCGCTCACTATTTAGTGGTTTTTCTATAGAACTTGATAAATGGAAAAAATCATATGAAAATAGTTTCCGTCTTGTTGGTATTGATTCTACTATTTCCTGCCTTATTGCATTCTCAGCCAACAAAACACGATTATGATGTCATTATAAAAAACGGAACTATCTATGATGGAACTGGTAGTGCTCCGATGCAGGCTGATGTCGGTATCATTGGAGACCGAATCGTTGCTATTGGTAAGCTTGGAATTAGATCTGCACTAAGTGTAGTTGACGCACGTGGTTTGGCCGTCGCTCCTGGATTTATCAACATGTTATCATGGTCAGTTATTTCGTTGATTAAAGATGGTCGTTCGCAAAGTGAAATACGCCAAGGGGTGACTACCGAAATTTTCGGTGAGGGGTTCTCTATGGGACCGCTAAGCGATGATATGAAGCGTTGGATACTTGACGATCAGACCGATTTTAAATTCGATATACCCTGGACAACGCTATCTGAATATCTCATGTATCTTGAAAAGTGCGGTGTTTCTCCCAATATCGCTTCTTTTATCGGTGCTGCAACGATTCGTATTCATGTTTTGGGTTGGGAGGATAAGCAACCCACGCCTGCCCAACTCGAACAGATGCAGAACCTGGTAAATAGAGAGATGGCGGCTGGTGCGCTTGGCATCGGATCAGCGTTGATTTATTCCCCAGGAGCATACGCCACCACCGAAGAACTAATCGAAATGTGCAAGATTGCAGCGGCATACAAGGGAAAATACATCTCCCATATTCGTGACGAGGGGCGCGGAATTGTTAAAGCGGTTAAGGAGCTTATAAACATCAGCAAGAAAGCTGGACTACCAGCTGAAATATATCATCTGAAAGCTGCTGGCGAGGGCAACTGGGGGCGTATGGATCGTGTGATAGATATGATTAATAACGCCCGGCAGAAAGGGTTGAGAATCACAGCAAACATGTACCTATACACGGCGAGTTCAACCGGACTGAGTTCGCTTTTCCCCACATGGGCACACAATGGAGGGGAGACCGAACTTTTTAAAAGACTGGAGACTCCTGATACGCGTAGACGCATCGCTAAAACACTACGTGCGCAGGGCCATTTGCCTCGCACTATTCTAATCGGGTTCAAATCGGAAGCGCTGAGGCCGCTCATCGGCAGAACGCTTGATGAAGTTGCCACAATACGTGGCGAAGACAAGGTCGAAACCATAATGAATTTAGTGTTGGAAGACCGCTCGAATGTTTCGGCAGTTTTTTTTAAAATGAGTGAGGAGAATATCATAAAGCAGCTGCGCCAGCCTTGGGTTTCAATATGCTCTGATGGTGCTTCAATGGCCCCTGAAGGTGTGTTTTTGAATTCCTCTACACATCCACGCTCATACGGAAATTTCGCACGCCTTCTCGGCAAATATGTTCGAGAGGAAAAAGTGATTTCACTTCAGGAGGCAGTGAGCCGTATGACTGGTTTGCCTGCGACCAATTTAGGTCTGTACAATCGTGGCTTTTTAAAAGCGGGTATGTTTGCGGACGTCGTTGTCTTTGATCCAGAAACAATCCATGACATAGCAAGTTATAAAGATCCACACCAGTACGCTGTTGGTATGAAGCATGTCTTCGTCAATGGTGTCCAGGTGCTTAAAGATGGAGAGCACACTGGAGCGAAACCTGGAAGAGCGTTATGGGGACCGGGAAAAGTAAGATAAGGAAGAGCCTAACCATTGTTAAACTCAAACCCAGATTAAGTCAGTCAATTTTAATCCAGAAATGACCTTAAGCATACAGACTACTCCAACTTACTACAAGTCGGCCCTGATTGCAGATATATACATTCCGTTCACCCTAAACATTTCAGAGTCCCGGTAAGGATACCAATACAGTATCTGAAATTCATCCTGGTTGCAGATACATTGAGATTATCTTTATTATAAGGACCATGCCAAATCTGGTGATGAGTTGGAGAAATCACAGTTTTTTATTAAAAAAAGATAAAAAGCAAACAGATATCAATCGTCTGAAAAGGTAGACTATATTTCGGATACAGTAAGTAATTTTACCTCTTCGTTTTTACCACGAAGTTTACATAATCCGATTTCTTTATACGTGTAAGGATAATTTGATGGAAGTTGTATTTTTAAATCCTCTGAAATAAGGATATCGACACGATGCTCGTTACATTTTCCTTGAATCCGAGCGGTTGTATTGAGTACATCACCTGTAAAAATAATTTCTTTTTTGATAACACCGATTTCTCCGGTTGTAACTGATCCGAGGTGAAATCCCGCTTTAAACCCCGGCACTACATTATATTTTTTAAAATAGGATTCTGAATTTTCTTTAATAATTTCTTTGCTTAAAAAAAAACAATTTAAACAATTTGAGTTATTCAACCCTTTATCAATCAACCAAGAAACTACGACTTCATCACCTACATATTGATAAATATCACCAGATGTTTCTAATACTGCTTTGGTTAAATCGGCATAATAATCATTAAGAAGTTGATAGTATTTTAGATGTCCTAATTTTTCGGCAATTGTTGTTGATGATTTCATATCGAGAAACATAAAGATTCGTTCTTCCAACAGTGGCGTATGATATTTTCCGATGAAAAAATTTTTCAACACACCTTGCCCGATGTTATCGCTGATTTCAGAAATAAATAACGTAATACCAATGATTGTCGCCATATAAATGGCAATACTCCAAAACGCAAAATTATAAAAAAATAAGAGCATTGTTTGGATAACTTCAGTATCAAAGAAAGTAACATTGAGGCGATAACTATTCATTATGGCTGAAATCGCTATTAAAAAAAAGCAAATTGACATTAAATAAATTATGGTTTTATAGAAAATTTTCTGTCCGAAAGACTTTTTACCAAACATGTTACTCAGAAATAGGATTTCGATTATTCCCATTATCAAACCCGTAATAAATGAACTTAGACCAATAAACAAAAATGAAGTATTGAAATCGTAACGATTTCCTGTTGAGGGATAATGATTTAATTCACCTAATATCCCTTTTTCAAGCAATGAATACAATATTCCAAAGACAAACCAAATAATCCCGAACAAGATAATTTTATTGACCTTACGGCGATGTTTTGGGTGTAAAAAGTTAAAAGCCATAACTTTATTGTGAATTTTGAGTTTTAAATCGTACTAACATTCCATTTCTATATTATAAAATTCTGGGATGTTGTGATTTATTGAGATCATCTTGGTTGCGCGAACCTTGCCAGTTCCGGTGATTCGTTGGAGATGTCACCACCGTGGCATTGAAGACTCATGCCAGTAAGCATCAGGTTTTCCTGATATCGAACAAACACAATATATTGTATCGAGGACTGACACAGGAAATGTGGACTTCTGTTGTCAGTCCTTGGTCCTTAATTCATAGAGTGACTTGAACACTAAAAGTCGTAGTCTGCGGCAGCAGATTAATATCACTATACAGCTTTCATAATATAAAAAGAATATCCGTAATGTTTCTCATGCTCTTCAAAGAGCTTCATTTCCTCTTCTGTTTCCTTAATGACGGATTGCATGATACTGTCTTCCGAGTGCTTGAAAGAGTTCATGTTTTCTCTAAGTGGCCCATAGTAATTATCCCACCAAGCCTTTGATGGCAAACGGTGAACTCCTAAAATCTCAAAACCTAATGAATTTGCATGATCTGAGTTTTCTGATTCAGAGCCGATGGTAGGGTAGGCATTTTGCCAATAAACTCGTACAGATTCCGGCACTTCACTGTTGAAATAACTCATTTCCGAAATGACAGCAATTCCATTAGCGGCCATCAATGGTCTCCAAGCTTTCAATGCACCTTCAAATGTCAAGTTATAAGCGGCTCCCTCGGACCAAAGCAGATCAATGGTTTCTGGTTTCCAATCAAGACTCCTCATGTCGCATTCGATAGTTTCTACCAAATGTTCAAGCCCTCGTTGTTTTGCCCGATTTTCGAGTTCATCTAAAAATTCTCGCGAGAAGTCTACAGCCCGAACCTTTGATCTAAATTTATCCGCCAGAAATAGTGTCCCTGCACCAGCACCGCAACCGATATCTGCAATACGTGGATTTGGTGGCAGCTCTGGAATTTGTGAAATAATATAGTCCGAATAATCAGGATCGCCCGGACCTTGTCTCTCAAGACCTCGATGTAATTCAATAAGCGCTCTAGTGTATTTTTCTTGCTCTTCCATGAAATTTCCTTGGCATAAGATTGTTCATTGTTCGCTAACTTATAAATTATGTGGCTGTATGTATTTTAAAGATTCCTGAACCGATGACTTTTGCCAATAAGATACAGTTTATATTGGCTGTAAAAACAGAGCAGCCTACAGATGATATTCCCGGCTTTTAAGAAGATGCTGGCGGTCCCACATATTGTGGTTGTATAATATCTATTGATTAGAAGACTACGCTAATAAATATGGAATGCTGCATTACCGATATATTGAGACAATTCCTGGTATCCAACAAACCGTATTTCTGCCAAATACGCTTTGGTTATCACCAAGGACCACGCGAGAATCCGATATCTCAACATCAGGTGCGTTTGATCTTTTTAGAGTGTCGTAGGAAATTAATTCACTACTATCCACCTTGGATCAGGCAGTCTGAAGATTAATAGCTTATGTTGAATAT
>JASJGT010000125.1:0-15685 GCA_033791405.1 Desulfuromusa sp. | reverse complement strand
ACAATTTTCCCGGCGTCAATAACCTGCAGGATATAATCTCTTTCCTCTTTCAACCAGGGATATTCATTTTCATCGTTAATCCCCATTGGGCCGCCCATGACAATCAACCAATCGATAGAATCAACTGCCGGGAATGGCTCATTTTTGTAGAGTTGAGTATTGGTCAGCTGATGCCCCTTGGCTGTTAGCTCTGGTTCAATACTGCCAAGCTCTTCAAATGGAACATGTTGTAGATAGTGGATATTCATTTGTTTCCTCAGAACCCAGCAGTTTTCATTATCATGTAAACTTTATTGTCATTCTGTAAGCAAGTCAATAAACACCTGAAACAGAATTATCTCATCTGCAACTGTTATGGTTATGTTTATTGGTGCTATACTTACACTTAGAATTCCAAATTTATGAGAGGGAGAAAAAATGAAACTACTATTTAAATTGTTTATTGCTCTACTGGTCGTTGTCGTTATTGTCGTTGCAGGGGCATTTTTCTATGTCGATTCCATCGCTAAAAAATCGATTGAGCAGGGGGGCGAAATGGCGTTGGGGGTGCCGACCAGCCTTGATAAAGTGCATATCTCCCTTTTTGGTGGCGAGGCTTCGCTGAACGGATTGCGGGTAGCAAATCCTCCCGGGTTTAAGGCAGAGACATTTATGCAACTCGGGCAGGGTGGCGTTGCTGTTTCCCTGGGGTCATTAATGGGTGATACGATTAAAATCCCACAGGTTAAATTAACTAATATCCGGATTAATCTGGAACAGATGGGCAAAAAAAATAATATCGATCCCATTCTGGCTCGTGCTAAGAGCTTGAGTAGTCAGAAGGGGAAACCAGCTGCTCCGCCAGCAGATAAAGCGGGTAAAAAATTCATTATCGAATATTTCTTACTTGATGACGTGCAGATAAATGCCAGCCTCGATTTTCTTGGACAGGCTACATCGGTCAATCTGGTGTTGCCAAAGATTGAATTACGCGATCTGGGTGCAAAAGAGCAGGGACTACCGATGCCCGAGTTGATCCAGAAAGTGGTTCAAGCTGTCCTAAGCGTGGCACAGGACAGCTCCGGACAATTATCCCCGGCATTGGCTAAGCTATTGGCAGGAGAATTGGGCGGTTTGGATGGGATTAAAACTGAAGTGATTGGTCAAGCTAAAGCGCAAGTTGAGAAAAAAGTCGATGAACTGAAAAAACAAGTGCAGGAACAGATTCCGGTTTCCCTTCCAGTTGGTACGGATAAGGTTGTCGATGAAAAAGCCGGGGAGTTGTTAAAAGGAGTTGGAGACCTGTTGGGTGGAGGTAAGTAAGTTACAATAAGAAAATATTTCTTGCAAAATTCGGGATGTGATAGCAGTTTATGTTATCTACATCCCGTTTTTTGTTTACAGTCTCTTTTCCGGAGTTCAGATATGCCAAAAATTGATGCTTTTGAAAATTACAGTGACGCATATGATGACTGGTTTGAAAAGAATCAGGACGCCTATGAAGCAGAGCTGAAGGCGGTTCGTCAGTTGCTCCCTGCGGGAGATGTGCGGGGGATGGAGGTCGGCATTGGTTCCGGAAAATTTGCTGTACCATTGGGGATTAAGGTTGGGGTAGAACCTTCAGAACAAATGGCTGCCAAGGCTGAAAAACTAGGTCTTGAGGTTCATTCAGGGGTCGCTGAAGAGCTACCATTTCCCGCTGGTCAGTTTGATTTTGTACTGATGGTGACGACGATCTGTTTTGTCGATGATGCCGTCCGGTCTTTCCAGGAAGCTCGGCGGGTGTTAGCTCCTGGCGGTTGTATTTTGGTTGGGTTTGTCGATATGGAGAGTGAGCTGGGGCAAAAATATCTACAAAATCGTCACAAAAGTAAATTCTACAAAGAGGCCACTTTCTTTTCGACCGAGGAAGTTCTGGATCACTTAAAAACAGCAGGGTTTGGAACAACAAAAATCAGGCAGACGCTGGTTCCCGCTGATACAGAAAAAACTGTTCTTGATGGTTTTGGAGAGGGGGCGTTTGTGGTTATTAGGGCAATCAAAGGCTGAATTTTAACGGAGAGACGCTGAGAAAGGCAGAGTACGCAGAGAAAAACATAGCAACAGGGTACAAAGACGCTAAGAAAAATTTGAGGATTTTAAATAGAAAAGCAAATTTCAGATTTTGACCTTCTCTGCATCTCTCCATCTCACCGTTAAAGTTTTTGATCTTGTTTTTCTTAGTGTCTTGGTGGCAAAAAGTTTTTAGCTTATACTTAGCTCAAATATTGAAAATCCCTTTTTCAGGAGGTCGTATGTCTACAGAATTTAAAGCTCTACTGGTGGAACAACCAGAAAAAAAGGTTTTTACCCGTTCGGTTGCCACTCGCTCTCTTGATGATTTGCCTGAAGGTGAGTTGGTCGTCAAGGTTCATTACTCTTCTCTCAATTTTAAAGATGCTCTGTCCTCAGTGGGTAATCCTGGTGTGACAAGAAATTTTCCTCATACTCCCGGAATTGACGCTGCTGGCGAAGTCGTTTCCTGTTCTGATGGATCATTTCAGCCCGGTGATAAAGTGATTGTCACCAGTTACGATCTGGGGATGGAGACCGATGGTGGCTTCGGGCAGATGATCCGGGTGCCAAGTAAATGGGCATTAAAGCTGCCGCAAGGGTTGAGTTTGAAAGAGAGTATGATGCTCGGAACGGCCGGTTTAACTGCGGCTCTGTCGGTGCGGGAATTGGTGGAAAACGGTGTGACTCCTGAACAAGGATCGGTACTGGTCACCGGTGCGACTGGTGGGGTGGGGAGTCTTGCCGTCGCTATTCTGGCAAAGATCGGTTTCAAGGTGACTGCAGTAACGGGAAAACTTGAAGAAACTGCCTATCTTGAAAGTCTGGGAGCTGAACACGTGATTGATCGGGAAACGTTGTTGAAAGGCAATGAACGGCCGATGCTGAAGCCCACTTGGGCGGGTGTGGTTGATTGTGTTGGCGGGGATATGCTTGCAGCCGCGATCAAATCGGCTCAATATGATGGTGTTGTTACCTGTTGCGGGTTGGTAGGATCAATCGATCTGAATGTTAGTGTTTTCCCGTTTATTCTGCGTGGAGTGCGGTTGATCGGTATCGATTCTGCCGAATGTCCAATGGATCGCAGAACTCAAGTCTGGCAGCGACTGGCCAACGAGTGGAAGCTGGATAATTTAGCCGCGATGGTTGATGAAACTACTCTCGACGGATTGGAAGAAAAAGTCCAGTTAATGCTCAAGGGTGGATTGAAACGACGTGGATTGGTCAATCTGCTGGATAGTTAATTTCTGATGGCGTCGCAAAAAAGTCCAATCTCCGGTGTTGCAGCAGTTTTTCAGGATCTTGACATACAGTGTGTATGCCTTCACCCCTGAAAAACTATTGCGCCTTGCAGATCGAATTTTTTGCTTAGCCATCTTATGACTTTTTGCAAGCGCATCAATTTTTGCTTTGATTCTGATCAGATTCCCGTGTGACGCACCCTGTACTTTGGCTGTGTCACACGGGATAGAAATCTAAACACAGATATTCGACTTTCCCTATCTCTTCCCTTCTGCTTTTGTTACCATGCTCTGATGATTTCATTGATAGATACCCATATCCATCTTGATGCTCCTGAACTGAATGGTCAGGGGTTGGATTTTTTACCTGCAGCACAGAAATGCGGAATCGACAAGTTTGTTGTGCCGGGGGTACGGGTCAGCGGTTGGGCTGGGATGCTTGCTCTGGCTAAAAACAGTGAAAATGTGTATCTTGCGCCGGGATTGCACCCGGCATATGCTGACCAATGGACGCCGGAGGCAGAATATCACCTGAGAGAGCTGACAGCACAACCGAAAGTTGTCGCTATCGGCGAAATCGGGCTGGATGGCTCAGTTGGGCCATCATTGCAGCAGCAGGAAATGGTGTTGCGTGCCCAACTTCAAGTTGCCCTTGATGCGAAACTGCCGGTGCTGTTGCATGCTCGTCAGGCGACGGGACCGCTGCTTACCATCCTGAGGGAACTGGAAATTGGCAAAAGAGTTGGCGGGATCTGGCACGGTTTCTCTGCCAGTCTCCAGGTGGCACAGGAACTTATCGAGCTTGGATTCAAGATCGGAGTCGGCCCAATTCTGTTGCGGGAAAATGCGCGTAAGTTACCGGAGGCTGTCAAGTTGCTGCCAGCTTCGGTATTTGTTCTGGAAACCGATCTACCCGACATGGCTGAGAAACCTGAAATATTACTGAAAGTTGCAGAAAAAGTTGCTGCTCTGCGTGGCTGTTCATTAGAAGAAATAGCACGAACCACAACGGAAAATGGCTCTCAGTTGTTCCGATTTCAGGATAAATCAAGCTATGGGAATTGATCGTTTCAATCGACTCCAACTGTTGGTTGGTGCCGCCGGGCTGGAGCACTTGCAGAATGCTTCTGTTGCGGTTTTTGGGATTGGTGGGGTTGGTAGTTATGCAGTTGAAGCTTTGGCGCGCGGCGGAGTTGGTCAGCTGATTCTGGTTGATTACGATAATGTCTGCATAACTAATATCAACCGGCAAATTCATGCACTGGAAGACACTGTCGGGCGGTCAAAAGTTGAGGTGATGGCAGAACGCTGTCGGGCGATTAATCCGCAGATTGAAATCATTACACAGGATAGGGCTTACCGGGCCGATACAAGTGATGAATTGCTTGCGTTTCAATTTGATTACGTCCTTGACTGTATCGACAATATTACCGATAAATTGCATCTACTCCAGAACTGTCATGAACGGGGTTTGCCGATTATCTCTTCTATGGGGGCGGCGAATAAACTTGATCCAAGCAAAATAGAGATTGCCGATATTTCTATGACAAAAAAATGTCGGTTGGCACGAACAATCCGTAAAAAATTACGCAAGCAAGGTATTGAGCAGGGGATCAAGGTGGTTTATTCCACCGAAGAATTCCGCCCTTTGAGCGGACCTGATGCCGGTGAACGAAACCCGGTTCTCGGCAGTTCATCTTATCTTCCCCCGCTGTTTGGCTTGACCATGGCAGGGGTGGTGATTCAAACACTAATTGGAGATATTGATTGATGGATCCATATTTTTGGCAACTGCCGTTACTATTTGTTGTCGGTATCGTTGCCGGTATTCTCAATACCCTAGCGGGAGGTGGCTCACTTCTCACCTTGCCCCTCTTAATTTTTATGGGTTTGTCGGGGTCGGTTGCTAACGGTACCAATCGGATTGCAATTTTTTGTCAGAATATTTTTGCTATTCGTGGCTTTCGTAAGCGCGGGATGCTACCCATGCAGTTGGCACTACTTTGTACTCCTCCAGCGCTGTTAGGGAGCTGGGTTGGAGCTAATCTAGCGATCAATCTTGATGATCAGCTGTTTAAGCGGGTGCTGGCATTGATTATGGTCGGGGTGCTGATATTTACTGCCATTGATCCTATGAAGCGTTTTCGGCAAGAAAATGTGCAATTCGGTTTGGGGCGGAAAGCCCTAATTATCATCTCTTTCTTTGGTGTCGGCATCTATGGTGGGTTTGTCCAGGCAGGTGTCGGGTTTATCGTCATTACGGCACTAATGATTCATGGTCTTGACCTGGTGCGGATCAATGCTATCAAGGTATTTGTGATTTTTGCTTACACTTTTATTGCCCTCGGAGTTTTTATCTATCATGGCCAGGTCGATTATTCCCTCGGTTTTGCTTTGGCTGCTGGAAATTCAATCGGGGGAATGATTGGACCAAAATTGGCAGTTGATAAAGGGCATGACTGGATCAAAAAAGTTGTTACCGTGACAGTGCTGGTATTCGCATTGAAATTGCTACTGTTTCCATGACCTGTCCCAATTATGTTTCCCTATTGTTGACTGTAGAACTGGTAAAGCGGTAAAATGGGGATTGAATCTTGAGGAAGATCTATATTTTTAACCTACTTAGAACAATATTAACTGCCGGAGAAAGAACATGGCTCTACGAGAAATTTTGCATTACCCGGAACCATTATTAAAACAAAAATCGCTACCAGTGACTGAATTTAATGCCGAACTTAAACAGCTGGCTGATGATATGGTGGAGACGATGTATGCTGCCCCGGGGGTCGGTTTGGCCGCACCGCAGGTTGGGGCTCTACAGCGTCTGATCATTCTTGATTGTTCCGCAAGTGATGAGCCGGACGATCTTTTGGTCGCTGTGAATCCTGAAATCATTGCTGGAGAGGGAAATTCCTTGGAAGAAGAAGGCTGTCTCTCTGTCCCCGGATACTGGGCCAATGTAAAACGTCATGAAAAAGCAACGCTTCGTTATCAAGATACTGATGGAAATGTCCATGAGCGAGAAGCAGATGGCTTGCTGGCAATCGGGATGCAGCATGAGATTGATCACCTTGAAGGGGTGTTGTTTGTCGATCGTCTCTCCCCCTTGAAACGCTCAATTTTCAGAAAAAAATACATGAGGATGTTGAAGGAAAAGGAAGCTGAAAATGCCTCAGCCTGAGAACCTCCGCACTGTTTTTATGGGAACCCCGGAGTTTGCATTGCAGACTCTGGAAGGGTTATTGGTCTCCGGAGTTAATCTGGTTGGTGTTTATACTCAGCCCGATCGTCCAAAAGGGCGAGGTAAAAAGCTTGCCGCATCCCCAGTCAAGCAACTGGCTCTTGAACAGGGAATTCCGGTTTTTCAACCGCAGAAATTACGTGATCCGCTGGCGGTGAAAGAATTACAGAATTTACAGCCGGATTTGATTATCGTCGTTGCCTACGGGCAGATTTTACCCAAAGCGGTTCTCGAGATCCCTCGCTATTATTGTATTAATGTTCACGCTTCTCTGCTGCCAAAATATCGTGGTGCCGCACCAATTAACAAAGCAATTATTGACGGTGAAACCGAAACTGGGGTCACGACAATGTTGATGGACGTCGGTCTTGATACCGGGGATATGCTGGTTAAGCGCAGTTTGGATATCGGAGCGAATGAAACTGCCGGGCAGCTGCATGATCGTCTCGCCCTGCTGGGTCGAAAGGCAATGGAAGAAACCTTAAATCAGCTCTGCACCGAAACATTGAGAGCAGAAAAGCAGGACGATTCCTTAAGTTGTTATGCACCGATGATGAAAAAAGAAGATGGGTTGATCGACTGGCAACGGTCAGCGATTGAAATACACAATCAGGTGCGAGGTCTTGACCCGTGGCCTGGTGCTTACACCTATCTCGATGAAGAAGTTCTGAAAATTTCAGCAACGACCGTCGAGACAGATCTCTCCGGTGAACCCGGAACAATTCTTTCTGCTGATAAGACCGGAGTGCGAATTGCTTGCGGAGAAGGAACACTAGTTGTTGGCGAACTGCAATTGCCGGGGAAAAAGAGACTTGCAGTGATGAATTTTCTCAGTGGCAAGCCACTATTTACAGGAACTCAATTGCAACAATCTTAAATAAAAACTCTGAGCCTAATTGTTAAATGAAAAGGATAGAAAAATGAATATAATGCGTACCATAATGTTAATGACTCTAATGACCGTGGTGCTGGTTTTTGCCGGAGGTGCTCTTGGGGGGCAGAGTGGTGCTCTCATTGCCCTGGTCATAGCGGCAGTGATGAACCTTGGCAGTTACTGGTTTTCCGATAAGGTTGTCGTCAAAATGTATCGTGGTAAGGAAACTCAGAGTGGTGAGCTCTATGAGGTTGTCAGTGAACTCTGTCAGCAGAATAATCTCATTATGCCAAAGGTTTATCTGTTGCCACAGCCGACACCCAATGCTTTTGCTACCGGGCGTAACCCCAAACATGCTGTAGTGGCAGCAACTGAGGGGATTATGCAGGTTCTCAATCGCGAAGAACTGAAAGGGGTGATGGCTCACGAAATGGCTCATGTGCAGAATCGCGATATCCTGATCGGTTCAATTGCGGCAACCTTTGCCGGAGCCATCAGCTATATGGCACATATGGCGCAGTGGGCAATGATCTTTGGTGGTCGAGACGATGAAGACAGTAACCCGATTGCCATGATTGCGATGATGATTCTAGCTCCGATCGCTGCCATGCTGGTGCAAATGGCCATTTCTCGTTCCCGTGAGTACGGAGCTGATAAAAAGGGGGCTGAATTTTGTGGCAATCCGCACAATCTCGCTAGCGCATTGCGTAAATTGGAGATGTCCAATCAACGTATGCCGATGAAGAAGGTCAATGAGGCGACGGCACATATGTTTATTGTCAATCCGTTAAGCGGGAAGAAATTCGCTAAACTGTTTTCGACACACCCTCCGATGGAAGAACGCATCCGGCGGCTTGAAGGGATGTAGCATCCTGTCATGCGCCAACTTCCGCATTCAGCGAGGCGAGAAGTGGCCAGATGCAAGGTGCGCGAAAGCAGGACTAATAATGTTAATTCAAGTGAGTGTAACGTGGCAGGTGGTCGCTTCTCGCCTCGCCCTACGGGAGCCACACAAATACATCAATACGGTGTTGCAGCCCTTGACAATGGGACACCATTCTCTGCAGTCTGCGCCTTGTCTTGATGTATTTGTGTGGCTCTGAATATGGTATTTGACACATGATAGGATGCTATGTCCTCACGACCGACTGACAGTCCCCGACGGGCGGCGTATGAAATCCTGCAGCGGGTAGCTGACGGTGCTTTTTCTGATGTGATGCTTGATACCGTGCTGGATCGTTCCAAATTGGATCTGCGTGATCGTCGTCTGGTGACTGAGTTGGTCTATGGGAGCCTTCGCTTACAGGGTCGGATCGACTTTGCCTTGACGCAGTTCTGCAACCAGCCTTTGCAGCGTTTGCAGCCGGAAGTTTTATGGCTGTTGCGGCTTGGTGCCTATCAGCTGCTCGAACTGGATCGGGTTCCCGCTCATGCGGCAGTCAATTCAACGGTAGAACTGGCTCGTGAACTCCACTTGGATGCGGCGGTGGGCTTCATAAATGCGGTGTTGCGTTCTCTCGATCGGGGACAAGCTGATATCCCTTGGCCTGTTCCGGAAAAGATTAAACCTTACCTTCAGCATGTTTGTAGTCAACCGGGTTGGTTGACCAAAGAGTTGATGCGGCAGCTACCAAACGTTGAAGCACGGGCTCTGGGTGAAAGTTTGGCAACACCGCCGCCTTTGACCTTGCGGGTTAACCGTTTGAAAACAACCCGTGAAGATTTTTTGACTGCTCTGGCTACAGCTGGACATCAAGCTCACCCTTGTTCTTTTGCTTCTGAAGGCGTGACTATCGACCAGCGTGGTGAGAAACCACTGCCGGGTGATCTTGAAGGTTGGTATCAGGTTCAGGATGAAGCCAGTATGTTGATGGCTCATCTGTTAGATAGCCACCCTGGACAGAAAATTCTGGATGCTTGTGCTGCCCCGGGCGGAAAAACAACTCATCTGGCGGCGTTGACTAGTAACAAGGCCGAAATTATCGCTTTTGACAAATATCCCCGAAGGGTGGAGTTAATTGAAGACGGAGCTCAAAGGTTGGGATGCTCTTCAATTGTTGCTCGGCAGTGGGATCTGACTGAGTCTCCTGATTTTCTTGAGCCGCAGAGTTTTGATCGGGTCTTGTTTGATGCTCCCTGTAGTGGCCTCGGGGTGCTGCGGCGTAACCCAGAAGGGCGTTGGAATAAATCTCCTGTTAACATCAGGGAGCTGGCTGTTTTGCAACGACAGATTCTTGAGAATATTGCACCACTGGTCAAGCCTGGGGGTAAATTACTCTATTCGGTTTGTACTTTCAGTCATGCTGAAACCGATGCGGTTATTGATCACTTTCTGGAAGATCATCCTGAATTTGAGCTGGAAAATCTTGCCGAGTCGACCTCGTCGGATTGGGCTGATCTGTTTACCGATAAAGGAACTTTGCGCAGTTACCCACATCGACACAATGGCATGGATGCTTTTTTTGCCGCCCGGTTGCAACGGCGATCCTGATATGAACCCTTCAATTGAGTGGACGTAAGCTTATGATTAAAATTGCCCCTTCAATCCTCTCTGCCGATTTCTCCCGCTTAGGTGATGAAATCAAGGCTATCGACCATGCTGGTGCCGATTATGTGCATGTTGATGTCATGGATGGCCACTTTGTCCCGAATATCACGATCGGCCCTTTGATCGTTGATGCTATCCGGCCGGTGACTGAGTTGCCATTGGATGTTCATCTGATGATTGAAAATCCAGATCAGTACATTCACGACTTTGCCAAGGCTGGTGCCGATATTATTGTCGTTCATGCCGAAGCGGTCAGACATTTGTACCGCACCATTCAGCTGATTAAGTCGTTAGGGAAAAAGGCAGGCGTTTCTTTAAACCCGGCGACCTCTCTTTCTGCTCTGGATATTATTCTGCCTGAGCTGGATCTGGTGTTATTGATGACGGTCAATCCTGGGTTTGGTGGACAGTCATTTATAGAGAGCAGTTTGCCAAAGATTGCTGAATTGCGTCAGCGGATTGATGCTCTTGGCTTGCCGATTGAGCTAGAGGTCGATGGCGGAGTGAAGGTTGCTAATATTGAACAGATTGCTGCTGCGGGAGCCGATGTTTTTGTCGCAGGAAGTGCTGTATTCGGTGCTGATGATTATGGAATGACCATTTCTCAGTTGAAGGAAAATGGCGCGAAGGGTCAGAATTGAACTTGTGTTCTGTCCCAAATATGAGGGTTGTTATGCGAAATTTATTCACTTTATTCCTGCTGTGCCCGTTTTTAACCGCCTGTCTTGGCACGGTCGATGTTGGACCCGGGTTAGATAAAATCGGTCAGGGGTTCAGTGAGTCGATGCGTTGGAGTGATTATCCGAATGCAGCTGGTTATGTGCATCTGGATGTTCGAGCTGCTTTTCTGAAGCAATTTACTGAGGATAAAGATCTTCATGTTGTTGATAGTCACATCCTGAGCATCAACATGTATCCACATGAGGGGCGGGCAGATGCAGTGTATGTGATGGAATATTATCGTTTACCCTCAAGCCGAATCAAAGAATGGCGCTGGGAACAGCAGTGGCGATTGATTCAGGAAAAGCTGACGAAGCCGGGCGTCTGGTTGATTGAAAATGAGCCGCCAGCACTTCCCTGGAAAGAGTAAGATAGCCGAAAATTCCTCAATCTAACAAATTGATTTTCCTTACCTTTGCCACTTTTTATTCGTCTCTTTCAGAGAAAAAATAGCCTTGATTTAGGATCATTGTTTGTGGTATCTACCTGCATACTGTATACGATTCCAAGTACTGAAAACCGCCAGAACATCTGGTGATTCTACCCGTTAACGGGTTTTTCGACCTTCCTTTTTTGGAGGGTCGAAGCAGGTCATAGGAGGCCGGTTTGTCACAGGTTGCTTTTTCCAGTTGGGGAAGACAGGTTATCGATAATCGCCAAGGTGGTGATGCCGAGGTTGAGGTTGCTAAAAAGAAACTGCCGGTCACCTTTGATGGTGAGAAGCAGATTTCAGCTTTTATGGGGTGGGATGGATTGATTCTCAACGACCCCAATGTTGATGTCGTTGCCATGGCAGCAGAATATGCTAAGCATGTTCAAGAAGATTACTGCTGTGCCAAATGTTCCCCAGGTAAAAAGGGGACTCGGGTCATGCAAGACACTCTGGCACGGATCGTTTCTGGAAAAGGTGAAGAGAGCGATCTGGATACCATTGAGAATATTGCTGAGTTGCTGCAGAACTGTAAATGTACCCTTTGCATGACGTCAGCCATTCCAATTGTCGATACGGTCAAGCATTTCAGAGATGATTATCTTGCTTACATCCGTGGGGATAACAAAGAGAAAAAAGCGGTCGATTACAAACTTAAGATGACGGCTCCCTGTCAGGATAAATGTCCTTCTCATATTGATATTCCTGCCTATATTGAAGCGATTAAAGATCGCCGTTTTGATGAATCACTGGATATTATCCGTGAGAGCATGCCATTGCCAGCAATCTGCGGTCGGGTTTGCCCCCATCCTTGTGAGACTGCTTGTCGCCGTGCCAATGTCGACAGTCCAATCAATATCATGGTTCTTAAGCGAACTGCTTCCGACTACGAGTGGAAGCATAACCACCAGCCATTAATGCAACCAAAACCGAAAAAAGATAAGACTATCGCTATTGTCGGTGCCGGTCCAGCCGGGTTGGCAGCTGCCTATTATCTTGCTCTTGAAGGCTACCCTTGTACTATCTATGAAGCATTGCCCGAAGGATTTGGGGGCGGGATGATTGCTGTTGGTATTCCGGCCTACCGGATGCCACGCCATATTCTGCAGCGTGATATTGATATCATCTGTTCTATGGGTGTTGAGATTATCTATGATACCAGAGTCGGAACAGATATCAGTCTGATGGAACTGAAAGACAAATTTGATGCGGTTCTTCTTGCCCCGGGAGCCCACAAGTCAAAACCAATGGGTGTTGAGGGTGAGGATGAGGGTTACAGTGGTTTTCTTGAGGGCGGAGTTGAGTTTTTGCGTGAGGCGTATATGGGCAAGCCGACTGGCATGGGCAAAAAAGTCTGCGTCGTTGGCGGCGGGAACACCGCTATGGATTGTATTCGGGTGGCTCTGCGTGAGGGCGCCGACGAGTCGATTTTACTCTATCGCCGGACCCGGAAAGAGATGCCAGCCGATCCTTGGGAGATTGATGGTGCTGAGGAAGAGGGAGTTCGGTTCGAGTTCCTGGTGCTGCCGAAGAAGATTGTTGTCGATGGCAATCGTCAGGTCACGGGAGTCGAGTGTTTGAAAATGAAGTTGGGCGAGCCCGATGATTCTGGCCGCCGCCGTCCACAACCAATTGAGGGCAGTGAATTCATCGTTGAATGCGATACTCTGATCCCGGCCATCGGCCAGGATCCTGATCTCTCCTTTATCACCGAGGAGACCGGCATAAAAATTACCCGCTGGAATACTGTTGTTACCAAGTACATACCATTGAAAAATGCAGCAGATCGGGATCTGAATGATGAGATGGGAAATCCACTCTCACGGACTCTGTTGACCGATATGGATGGCGTTTTTGCTTCTGGTGACGCTGAGATTGGTCCCCTGACAGTTGTGGCTTGTGTTGGCAATGCCCACCGTGCCGCTAAAGTAATTGAGCGTTGGCTGGAAGAAGGCGAGGCTTATCTGACCGACGAAGATTTCCACGAGGATATTTTGTCTAATCTCGGGGTTTACGACAAAGATGAGGATGTTCCTTGGCTTGATGCTGTGCAGCGTTTTGATCAGCATGAGATCCATGGCAAAGAACGAGCCAGTGCCGGGAACTATAACGAAGTCGAACTCGGTTTCTCAGACAGTGAAGCAATTATGGAAGCAGAACGTTGCTTGCGCTGTTACCGCGTTTCGATGATCGCAATATAAATAAAAAACACAAAAATTGTTTCCTGAGCAGATTCTGTTCTGGGGCAAAGTCAGCCACATTCGAGGTAATATAATATGGTCAACCTGACGATAGACGGTAAGTCGGTAAGCGTTCCCAAGGACTCAACAATTCTTGAGGCCGCTCGGCAAGTGGATATTCATATTCCAACCCTCTGTTGGTTAGAAAAAGTATCGACAACGGGTGCCTGCCGGGTTTGTGCAGTTGAAATAGAGGGTGTTGATCGCCCAATGACCGCATGTAATACCCCGGTTAAAGAAGGTATCAACGTGACTACGCAGTCAGAAAAACTGACCCGTAGCCGTAAACAGATCATGGAGCTGATTCTGGTGAATCATCCGCTTGATTGCCCGATTTGTGATGCTGGTGGTGAGTGCGACTTGCAGGATGTCTGCTATGAGTTGGATGTAACCCATCAGGAGTTCAAGGCAGAAGATGTCAATCCAGAAACAATCAATCACTGGCCGCTGATCCAACAGGTACCAAATCGCTGCATCCTTTGTGAAAAATGTGTCAAAGTTTGCCATGAGCTTATTGGTGCGGATGCCCTCTTTGTTAATGCTAAGGGTGATCGGGCTTTTATCGACAAAAAAGTTGAAAACTGCACTTACTGTGGAAACTGCGTTGCTGTTTGTCCAACCGGGACTATGATCTCGAAGCCTTACAAGTTTAAGGCACGTCCCTGGGCGCTAAATAAAGTCCCATCTGTCTGTACCTATTGTCCCAGTCAATGCCAGATTGATCTCAATGTGAAGGACAATGAAGTCCTGAGGGTGACCTCTGATGATGAGGGGACAACTAACAAGGGCACACTCTGTGTTGGTGGTTTCTTCGGCTATGGCTACATTAATAATAAAGAGCGTTTAACTGAGCCTACCGTTGAGCAAGAAACAGTTTCCTGGGACAACGCCCTTGAGAGGGTTGTCGCAGATGTTGAGCGAATCAAGGGAGAGAGTGGATCTGCTGCAATTGCCGGTTTTTCTTCTCCACGTTTGACCAACGAAGAAAATTACCTGTTCCAAAAGCTTTTTAGAGCGGCGATCGGGAGTAATAATATTGATTCCGAGGCTCGTTTTGGTGCAATGCGGGCGTTGCGTGCGCTTGACAAAGGGCTTGGGTTGCATGGTGCCAGTAATAGAATGGAAGCGATTGGTAATGCTGATGCAATTCTCGTCTTCGGCGCTGACCCTACAGCGGAAGCTCAAGCTGTTGATTGGAAAATTCAGGATGCGGTTCGACGTAATGGCGGTCAGTTGGTGATCGCCAATATGCGCCAGATTCACTTAACTCAGTTTGCTGATAGTCAGCTTAGCTATAAGCCGGGGAGTGAAATAGCCCTGGCAAGTGGACTTGGTCGGCTACTGCTTGATTTAGGCCATCTTGATGAAGCTAAACTGACGCAGACAGTTTCCAATTTTGATGAGTTGAAAGCTGATCTGGCTGCGGTTGATCTGGAAAAAGTATTTGCAGCTACGGGGCTCAGCCGTGAAACTTTGGAACAAGCTGCAGGTATTATTGGCAAGGCAGAAAACGTTGCGGTTATTTTTGGTTCTGATATTTGCAAGTCGGCTTTCGGCACCTCAAAAGCGGCAGCTGTTGCCAACCTGGCTATTCTCAGCGGCGCTTTAAATAACAACGGTGGCCTATTTCCTCTGGATGAAAAAGGGAATACTCAGGGTGTCCTCAATATGGGGGTCTATCCAGAAAATCTACCCGGATTCCAAACCTATACTGATAGTAAAGAAAAGTTTGCTAAAGCATGGAGATGTGATCTTCCTGATGGGGGACTTGATGCCGAGGGGATCTTGCAGGAGATCGAAGCCGGGACGGTTCGTTTCCTCTATCTGGTAGCAACTAACCCACAGAGTTTCCCTAACAGCAGTCGCTGGATGAAGGCTTTAGAACAAGTCGAGGTATTGGTTGTTCAGGATATTTTCCCTTCAGAAGTTACCCGTCTGGCAACAGTTGTTTTGCCAGGGAGTTCTTATGCTGAGAAGTCCGGTAGTTTTACCTCTCTTGATCACAGCGTGCGCAGTTTTAATCAGGCAATCCGCCCGGTTGGAAAAAGTCGCGAAGACTGGGAAATTTTTGCTGAGCTCTATGGGCGCTTGAATAAAGCTTCGTTTGCCTTTAGTAAGGTTGATATATTCAATGAAATCAATGAATTAACTTCTCTGTATGTTGAGGCAGATTTTCTTGATGATGATCGCCACACTTGTTTGCTAAATCTGCCACAGGTTGCCGATCAAGGGCTCAGCTATCAATTGATCACAGCAGACAACGCTGCAGACGGGCTGCAATTATTGACTGGCACCTCGGCAGGTCATTTTGGAACGACCTCGACCTGGGCACCGGCACCATTGGAAGTAGAGCCTGAAGG
>JASJGT010000124.1:0-3628 GCA_033791405.1 Desulfuromusa sp. | reverse complement strand
GCTTTTTTTGCAGCTCGCAATACTCCTCTGACTTTCACTCCTTGTGACGATTTTTCTGAAGCGGAATCGGCGGCAGAAGGCACAGGAGAGGATCATACCTTTCCGGTTGTTTTTGGTGGTCGGTTCGGAGTCTATACTGTAGAAAATCCGGACTATACTTTGACGGTCGCAACATTGCAGGCGTTTCTCGATCATTACCTGCAGGAAAACCCAACTGCGCGTATCGATTACATCCACGGTAAAAAAACTGTGACTGGCCTCGGTAGCGAGATGGGTTGCGTGGGTTTCTACTTGCCAGCTATTTCCAAACATGACCTGTTTAAAACGATTGTGCTGGATGGGGCGTTACCGCGTAAGACTTTTTCACTGGGTGAGGCTGATGAAAAACGCTTTTATCTGGAGTGCCGTAAAATTTGCTAGCAGATTTCGGAGCTCATTGATTGGATACGCGATATTACCATCCAATTCCCTGTGGAGCAAACCTTCCGCTGGATAATCCCCATGCGTTTTCTGTTTCTATGCCGACCTATCAGGATGTGGTTGATTACGAAGAGGAGGCTAACGGCATCTTTGACCGGGTTAAAAATGCCTATCCCCGTATCCTGTTTCATCCCTATGTAAAGGAGGCGGCGCAGTTCATCAGGGCGGAAAAGGATCTTGATGCCAATGGAACCTGCTACATTCTCCCATCACTGAAATCTGCAAATCATGTGGCGGAGTTGTCAGAAACATCTCCAGAAATCTATGAGTATGATGAGTATGCCATTGCATACTTCCCGGAAGTTACAACCGATACCCCTGCTGACTATTACGCTTTTATGAAACACTGCGGGTATATGATTTACTCCCGTGAAGCAGAAGATTTTCTCCGTTCTTACGGCGTTGAACCTCCCGAGTGGATTGAAGAATACAACAGTTCCAATCCAGAAGAGCAGATTCTCCGTATCCTCCAAGAGGGCTATGGCAAGTCAAGAATCACCCTCTGCGGATCGGGGATGAACGCAATCTATGCAGTATATGCGGCAATTAAAGAGTCCGTTTCTGCAGAGC
This sequence comes from Desulfuromusa sp., assembly GCA_033791405.1. GTDB lineage: Bacteria > Desulfobacterota > Desulfuromonadia > Desulfuromonadales > Geopsychrobacteraceae > Desulfuromusa. The sequence continues at coordinate 2,578 of JASJGT010000124.1, read as the reverse complement.
GGGATGTTTTTATCCAATATGGTTGGATTTACACTGACTCGATACATATTCTCAGAAAGTGCAGCAGTGAATTTCATCAGATTGGCCGTGTTACTGATTTTGAAGAACTTAAAGCCTACCTTGAAGAAAACGGCAAGCGTGTTGCCGGTGTCATTGCAGAGACTGTGTCCAACCCACTTCTTCAGTCGCCGGATCTTCCCGCTCTTGCCGAGTTGGCACGACAGTACGGATTCACGGTCATTCTTGATAACACCTTTGCCACCCCGTGGAATGTTGATGTGAGTCCTTATGCAGATATCATTATTGAGAGTCTCACCAAATTCGCATCGGGGAAAGGTGACTGCATGGGTGGTGCCATCATCATTCCTGAACAGTCGCAGCTCCCAAAAACAATTGAAAATGCGTTGAAAAATTTCATAACTCTTCTGAAAGGAAGGGACCTGCAGCGGCTTGGTTATACAATCAACGGCTACCATGAACGGGTCAAGCGGGCAAACCAAAACTCTGCGGTTGTTGTAGCTTTTCTGGAACATCACCCGCAGGTGAAGGTCGTTCATCATGTCTACTCGGAGGCAACCTGCGAAAGCTACCGTAAGATTGCAAAAGACGACAGTTGTTACGGCGGTGTCATTTCATTCGTTGTTGATGGTGATTTCCAGACTTTCTACGATAATCTGATTCTTCCCAAAGGACCCAGTCTCGGATGTGACTTCCCGTTGGCTATGAGCTACACCCTTTTGGCTCATTGGGATCTGGTGAATGAAGCGGACCAGAAAACCCTGAATGCGATGGGGATTTCCCCATGGTTGATTCGTCTCTCTGTGGGTGAAGATTTTCCACAGCTTATAATCGAAGCTATGGATAAAGCATTTAAAACTCTTCGATCGTGATAACAAAACGGGTTGAGCCGTATAGCTCAACCCGTTTGCAGGTTTAATTTTCTCAGCTTTGTTTCTCTGGAAAACTCAGGCGTCATTGCCAGCCGGAAGAATAAGGTTCAATAATACACCGACAACTCCTGCCAGACCGATCCCACCCAGTTTGACGATGGCAAGATCAAAAGTCATCCCGCCGATGCCGAAAACCAGAATGATGGCGACGATAGCCAGATTGCGTGGTTGCATCAGATCTGTTCCTGCTTTAACTAGAGTATTGATGCCGATAACGGCAATTGCGCCGAATAATAGAACCATAATCCCACCCATGATCGGAACTGGAATTGAGTTCAAAAAACCGCCCAGTTTGCCGATAAAGGCGAGGAGGATTGCAGTAATAGCCGCCCAGGTCATGATAGCAGGGTTGAAGGACTTGGTCAGGGCTACTGCACCGGAAACTTCTGAATAGGTGGTATTTGGTGGGCCACCAAGGAAAGCTGCAAAACTGGTTGCAATTCCATCGCCTAGCAAGGTGTTTTCGATGCCGGGATCTTCTACGTAGTCTTTTCCTGAAATTCCACCAATCGCTAATACATCACCAAAATGTTCAATCGCCGGGGCGATAGCAACCGGAACAATAAACAAGATTGCTTCCAGATTCCAGACCGGGAAGGTAAAGTCTGGCATGGCAAACCAAGGTGCTGTAGCAACTTTTTGCATTGAAATCAACGCCGGTCCGGTCCAGTTTTGCAGTGTACCTGGATCAAAAGCGGCTTGGGTGGAAGCAGTAAATCCGGTACCATCAAGGATCAGAGCTGTGACATAACCAGCAACGATTCCACTTAATATCGGGATCAATTTGAACAACCCGCGACCGAGCAGGGACACCAGAATAGTGACAGTCAGGGCGACTCCTGCAATGATGTAGGCGGTTGTTTCTGGAACCAGCCAGGCAGAACCATCACCTGTGCGACCCGAAGCCATATGGATAGCGACTGGTGCCAGTACTAGACCGATAACCATAATCACAGGACCAGTGACGATTGGTGGTAAAACTTTATGGAGAATACCTGAACCAAAAACCCGTACAACCAGACTTAAAATTGCATAGAGCAGTCCGGCAGCAACCAACCCACACATAGTGCCGGCAATTCCCCATTCGGCAACTCCGTAAATAATTGGGGCGATAAATGCAAAACTTGATGCCAGAAAGACTGGAACTTTCCCACGGGTGATTAGTTGGAACAGCAGGGTTCCAACACCGGCGGTAAATAATGCAACATTGGCGTTAAGGCCTGTCAGCAGAGGAACCAGCACTAGGGCACCAAAGGCAACAAACAGCATTTGGGCACCAAGCAGGCAATCCTTCAGGCGAAAATTATAATCTGTAGGGGTTGGGATTTGATTCATGTTTTAAGTCCTTCTCCGCAAAGGGTTGTGAGGTTCTATTTGGTGCCAAATATTTTATCTCCGGCGTCACCAAGACCGGGAAGGATATAACCGTCTTCAATTAGACGTTCATCAATCGATGCAACATAGATATCAACGTCTGGATGTTCTTTTTCGAGTCGAGCAATTCCTTCTGGAACTGCAACCAGGAAGAGGCCGCGGATACTGGTGCATCCAGCATTTTTTAGCATATCAATACAGGCCACCAGAGATCCCCCGGTTGCCAGCATTGGATCAAGGATCAGGGCAGTACG
>JASJGT010000123.1:0-3762 GCA_033791405.1 Desulfuromusa sp. | reverse complement strand
AATCTCGATCCAACTGTTCTCTACGCTCCGAAGCCATATATCGAACGTGAAGTGCAGCGGATTCTCGATGAGAATGGTGATCGACCTGGATTTATTTTCAATCTTGGTCACGGTATTTTACCGACAGTGCCCCCAGAGAATGCAATTCATATGGTGGAGTGTGTGCACAGACTCAGTCAAAAATAGATTCTGATTCGTGCTGAGCTGCCGTCCCGTCCTGCCTTCTCCATGAGGGGGAAAGCCTAAATATCTTGAGTCATTCGGGTATTCCTGTCACGATCCCCCCTCACCCTAGCCCTCTCCCTCATGGAGAGGGAATATTTAGTTTACAGAGATGAAATTATGCCCGATTCCAAACCAATTGCACTGATTTTACTCAACATGGGTGGTCCCGATTCCCTGGCTGCCGTTGAGCCATTTCTTTACAACCTTTTTTCTGATCGTGATTTAATACAACTTCCAGCTGGGGCATTGTTGCAAAAGCCGTTTGCCAAGTTAATTTCATATTTTCGGGCCAAAAAGGTGGTGGAGAACTATCGTACTATCGGGGGAAAATCTCCCCAGCTGGAATGGACGCAGAAGCAGGCGGCAGGAACAGCACAGCGGCTTGGCGAAAAATTCAAGCCCTATGTGATCATGCGTTACTGGCATCCCCGAGCCGAGCAGGTGCTTGCTGAAATCAAAGCGGAGGGGATTGAAACAGCGGTGGTGCTATCGATGTATCCGCACTACACCGGGGCAACGACCGGCAGCAGTATCAACGATTTTAAACGTGCTACGGCAAAAGTTTTTCCTGAACTTGAATATCAACTCATTGCAGATTGGTACGACTGGCCGCACTACTTAGACGCTCTGGCCAACTGCGTCAACGCGGGACTGGATAATTTTCACGACCTGATGCGTGATGAAGTACAAATTCTATTCTCAGCACACGCGCTGCCACAGAAATTTATCGACCGGGGTGATCCTTATCGGCAACATGTCGAAGCAACGGTTCAGGGGGTGATGCAACGGGTTGGCTCTTACGACTGGACAATTGCTTACCAAAGTCGCAGTGGTCCGGTAAAATGGATGGAGCCTGGAACCGAAGAGGTTCTTCGTGAGTTATCCGATGCTGGGCATCGGGCGGTGCTGATGGTGCCGATTTCTTTTGTTTCGGATCATATTGAAACACTTGAGGAGATCGATATCCAGTATCGCAATCTGGCAACCAGCCTTGGTCTGGTCAATTTTGTCCGTGCCCCATCATTAAATGACCGTGGAGATTTTCTCGAAGCACTGGCGGAACTGCTGCGTGAACGGTGTCATATCTAGGGTCATTCTCCACATTGTTGAATAATCATTTTTCTGCTGCTTAGTAAGACTTGATTGACTAAAGGGTGAAGATTTCACCAAACTTGAGGTTAAGGATCAGGTTGTCAAGGAACATGCCCTCAATCAATTGATTCTCATTGTCGTAAGATTCCACGATCCTGGGGAGCTTAAGCTTTTTATCCATCCATAAAAGGTAGCGATGGATCTCGCCTACAGGGATATTTTCCTCCCCGATAACCTCCAGAACAACCACGGTATTTTTTTGGATCGTCTCTTCTCTCAGGACTTTCAGGGAACCATGCTGAGCAAGTTTCTGTGCATTTTTAAGTAAAACACCGATATCGGATTCATCCACTCGGTGTCCGGAAGGGCTGCGTACTAGCCTTGCTGTGGGTTTCATGGTGAGAACCAGAAATTTACTGAAACCGAAGGGGCGCAATTGAACCTTACCGGTATCCGGTCGATAGGCAAGGGCAGCGCCTTTGTGGGGCTTGATGAAGTCCATGCGTACATATCCCGGTTTTTCGTAGCGGTAGCTGATGATCTGTTCATCTTTTCCATAGGAACGCATGGTGGTGGAGTAACTTGTGATGGCTTTAAATTGTTCAACAGATTGTTGGAGGATGCTCTCAGATGCCATGGCTGGAGAAAGGAATGTCAAGAAAACGAGTAGTAGTCTAAGTAGAGGCATGATGCACTCGTTTCTGCATATTTTTGACGGCATACTTCATAGCGAAATTATGGTTCCAGACAAAAAGCTTATGGAAAAGTCTCCATTTGCTTAAACTATTGAGTAAGGGAGGGACTAATATCACATTCCAGTGAAATGTGGCCAGAGTGATGCCGTTATGTTCATCCAGTGTGGAAATGCCAGTGCCTTCAAGGTCACCGCTGACGCGCATTTCGATTCTGGAGCAAGGGCTACACCGTGTGACATGGGTCTGAAAGCGAAGGGAATGTGGCAAAAATCCCTTGATTGTGTAATGAATATCCGAATTTTCCTGTAGCGTGGGTTCGTTCCCCTGTATAACGACATCATTAATGCAAGGCCACCATTCTGGATATGCGGTAACGTTGACCGTGACATCCCAGACGGCTCTTGCCGGGGCCTGAAAGGTGCATTGTGTGACAAGGTTGTATTCTCTATTCATACAAAATGAACGATACTTCATTTTTCAAGGGAAGAACAGTGCTTGTTGATTTTGGTTGGCTGAATAATCTTCAGATGGTTATCTGGTTAATTCCATAGCGATTTTCACTAAAAAGGGTGCTTCACAAAAATGAAGCACCCTTTTTGACTTTCAGTGATGTGATAAATTAGCCACTTCCGTATGAGTGTAACCCTGAAAGAACCAGATTGACTCCCAGGTAGCAGAATAAAGTGGCGGCAAAGCCGAAAACCGACAGCCAGGCAGCACGACGCCCAACCCAGCCACGAGTGAAACGGGCATGGAGGAACGCTGCGTAGAGAAACCAGACAATCAGACTCCAGGTTTCTTTCGGGTCCCAACTCCAGTAGGTTCCCCAGGCATAGTAGGCCAAAGCTGCACCAGTGACAATTCCCAAGGTCAAGAGCGGAAATCCGATCATGATCGCCTTGTAGTTCATGTCATCCAGAACCTTAGTGGGTGGAAACATTCCGAGAATGCCACCCATTGGTCCGTTGCCTTGATGTTTTTCCTCTTTGCCTATTTTGAGGAGGTACATAATTGATACCCCAAAGGCAATGGCAAATCCACCATAGCCAAGGAAGCAGGTGACGACATGGTAGGTCAACCAGTTGCTCTGCAGCGCAGGAACCAGAGGGTCGATAGAAGAATTTAGGCTCATCTGCCCCCAGAGCATACTGAACAAAGCAATTGGTAGAACAAAGGCGCCAATCGTGCGTTGTTTGTATTTCAAGTCCATCAACAGATAAATTAATAGGATTGACCAGGCAAAAAAGACTACCGATTCGTACAGGTTAGTCATGGGTGCACGCCCATCCTGACCCAAAATTTGGTACGATTCATACCAACGCAGGCCCAACGCTGTTGTCTGGATCAAAAAACCGACCAGCGAAGTCAACGTTGCTACCAGAGCAACCTTATTGTTTTTTGTTGCAATGTAAGCAAAAAACAGGACCATTGCGGCAAAATAGGCAATGGTGGTCAGGTTAAATAATTGTCCACTATCCATCAGTTATCCCTCCTTCTTTGGGGATGCGTTTTTGGCAGTTGCTTCGATCTTCTGCAGCAGCTCGTCAAAGGCCAGGGAAAAGCCCGGTTGATTCCGGTGTGCATTTCCCGCGATCTGAACTTTAGTTTTTTTGCCCTCTTCTTCCAAGCAGATCCAGATCCGTTTATGGGAGAAGAAAAAGGCGGTTAGTGAACCAAACACAATCAGGAAACAGCCAGCCCAGACAATATTGACACCGGGATCTTTGGCAACCTGAAGGCCTGTAAATTG
>JASJGT010000122.1:0-13602 GCA_033791405.1 Desulfuromusa sp. | reverse complement strand
GAGAAACCGGGTCTGCCCCGTTAGCAGTATTCTCAATATGGAGGCCCACTGATGTCGTTAAAATTCTCTGTTTTAATTCTGGTCATGTTGATGGTTTTTGCTTCAGGCTGCCAGCAGCAGACATCTGATACCGGTGGAAGCGTCGAGGCTAACTCTACCTATATGAAACATTTTGGCGATCCACCGCAGGTTTCAAAAGGGTTTGGCTATGCTCGAGTTGGCTTTTTCCCGCGTTTAGAAAACCCACAAAAAGTCAGTGCCGTTCCTCTCTATCTGTTCAACAACAGAGATCAACTGCAGCAGATTCTTCAACGTTGGCTCAGTGATGAAAAAATTCTTCCCGCAAATAGTCGATTGTTTAACCCACTATCTGCCGTAGACCATTTGGAAATTTTTCCGCTCAAGAACGATACCCTCACCTTAGATTTGACGACGCCACGAAAGCTAATCAAAACGGATCTGTCAGCCATTTCCTTATCACTCACTGAAACAGCCTTGCAATTTTCTGAGATAAAAAAGGTCCGCGTCCTGCTTAATGGCGAACCCTTGGACTTTATGCCCAGTGCAGGTTTTCAACACGCCCCGCAAAAAATTTCTGCCGTTGATCCACCGGAACTGATTGGGATCACGGGAGTGTGGGAAGAGGGATCCGTAGAACTTGAGGAAATTCTTATTAATTTTGATCGTCCTGTGGTCGTTAATAACATTAAACTGACAAATTCCACAGGTGAAAACATCCAAGGAGAATATTTTCGGTCTATCTTTAATATGGCTATTGTTATCCACCCTCTCAAGGCAGAACTCTACAAAGAAGAGAGCACTATACATGCTCAATGGGATGTAACTGATACCCTTGGTCGATCCAATAGTGGAAAGAGGATCTTTCGCTTAGAAAAGCGTATTCATTGAAAGGTTCAGGGTATTTTTCAAAAAGACTATTTAAGTGTTTAACACAAGCATGTTGAATGAGAGCAAAAAAATAAACCCCACAACTTTGATAAAGATTGAATTTTCCAGTATGCTTGCTCAATGCCGAGTGAATTTTACATATTTCTACTCTATCTTTTTTACGGTATGGCTTTTTTCGCCATTGGCGTTTCGATTACTTCACGGGATACCCGCGCCAGCCATTTAAAAATTGCCAGTGTCTTGTGGCTCTTTGCGCTATTTGCTTACAGTCACGCTTTCCACGAATGGTTTGAACTTTATCAAAGTTTACCATCACTCGCATTCCCTGAACAGTTTATCCCAATGATCAACCTGTTGAAGCTGGTATTGGTATTTGTCTCATTTGGATTTCTGCTCCTCTTTGGGACACGCCTGCTTTGTCTCACCTATCCAAAGAAGCGCCTCATTTTTAACTTGTTGCCAATTCTATTGATCGTCTTTTACTTAATATCTGTCATACTGTTTCCAGCGAACAATTCCGACACGGCCTTTGCGTTTATTAACAACCGTATCCGCAATTTCATTGGTTTACCTGCGGCTGTCTGTGCCGGATTGGGATTGATTTTCTATTCTCAGACAGTGGCCCATATCAGCAGCAAAGGGGCACGAAATTTCATTGGCGCCGGAATAACCTTGTTAGTCTACGGATTGCTGACCGGAGTGATCCCCTCAGGAACCCGCGTGCCTATTTTCAATGCCCCCATAGAACTGTTTCGAGGCCTATCCGCCTTCGCCATGCTGCATTTTGTCATGAATGCCCTCTACACCTTTGATGAAGAGCGTAAGATACTGACTGAAGACCGCTTGATCCGCTTCGCGAAAGCAGAAAAACTGCATTCTCTCGGCAAATTGGCTTTTGGTATTGCCCATGAAATCAATAATCCCCTAGCAAATGTCTCCATGAATGTTGAAATGCTCAAAAGTGAACTTTCCAATCTTGAAGACAATGGACGAACTACAAAACGCTTTGATACAATTGACCGGAATCTTGATCGTGCTTCGAAAATTGCCAGAGAACTGCTAGCTTTTTCGACAGAGAAAGAGACAGAATTTGTCTCGATATCCCTCAATGATGTCGTCGACAGTACCCTCGAATTAATCGGTTCGCGACGCAAATCCTATCGGATAACTGTGACTCATGGTGACATAGCAAACATCTCAGCGATTCCCTGGAAACTGGAAGAGGTTTTTTTAAACCTGCTGGTCAATGCTATGGATGCAACTCCAGAGGGGGGAACAATCAGTATCACCACTTCACAGAACGGTTCTCAAATTATTGCACAGGTTACCGACAGTGGTAGCGGCATTCCGGTCGAATTGATAAATCAGGTCATGGATCCATTTTTCACCACCAAGGAAGTTGGTCAGGGAACGGGTCTGGGGCTCTCAATCTGTTATGGAATCATAGATCTACATAGCGGTAGTATAGAATTGAAAAGTCAGGAGGACCTTGGAACAACTGTTACCCTGAGCTTTCCTCAGGAAGGAATCACTGATGAATAAGATATTAGTCGTGGATGATGATCAAGACCTGCGGGAAAACCTTGTTGAAGTATTAAGTGAAGCTGGCTTTTCTCTTGATTCCGCTGGAGACGGTCATGAGGCGATAGAACAACTGGCAACAGATGATTTTAATCTGGTGCTGCTCGATTCGATAATGCCGGGGATGGGGGGGATGGAAGTTTTACCGCAGATCAAACGAAATTACCCGAAGATCAAGATCATTATGCTGACGGCTTTTTCAACCGTGGATGGTGCTGTTGAAGCGATGCGGAAAGGAGCGGATGATTATATCGCCAAGCCGTTTAAAATAGTCGATCTTCTGGTTGCGGTTCGAACCGTTTTGGAAGAGGCAAAATTTGTTGCCTGCGGCGAACTTTTGAACACGGACAAAATGTTTAAATGTCTGGCAAATGCAACGCGGCGGAAATCTCTACTGTTGCTCAAGCAAGAGGGACGTTTGCAGTTTATGGATATTGTCCGCAGGCTGAAGATTGATGATCACACCAAGGTTAATTTTCACCTGAAAATTCTCAAAGATGCAGGTCTTTTGGAGCAGGATGGTAAAAAGCAGTATCAGCTTTCGGCAAAAGGAGAAAAAATAATTACTTGCCTTACCGCTCTTTCATCCTCTTGATGTGTTGGGAGAACAGCTATGATTCGTCCCGACAGAAGCATTCCTCTATCCGTCGAAGATCGGAAGAAGCGGAAAAGGAAAACCACTTCTTCGCTGCATTGTCCCATTTGGCACCAAGGACCTTCGCTTCGTCTCTACGGTTAAACGGAACCCTCAGATAGACCTTCTTGCCATAATATTTTTCACACATCTGGTCATAAAAGAACCGATATCCTCTCGTTTCAAGGTCACTTCGCAGATCAAATGTTTCCATCGGTTTTGCCATCTTGATCCGCCTTTGAACTGATTGAATTTCCTGCTTTGAAAATAGCCCGCCATCGCCACGAAACAGATCCAGTGTAGTGGAAAAATCTGGATCGTTTATTGCCGTTGCCTCAAATGGAACGTCATTACAGATTCCGCTGGCGACGACCAATTTTCGGACGTCACAATCATTTTTTGGATACTCCACCAGGTAATGGGTAACCTGATTCAAAATAACAATATTTGGAGCTAACATGGCCTGTTCTTCTCTTTGCTCATCTGCATCGATACTCAGTCCTGCCGAGGCCTTGAGAATTCGCTTTCGACTTACTTTAGAGCCTCTTATGTTGAAAGGAGAGGTTGCCGTTTTTGTTTTGTGGATGATGCTAAATGTTCAGTAAAGTTATAAATCAGCAGTGTTTCAGTGTTACCCATAAAAAATGAGCGGGTAAAAAGGTATGGTTGGTCAGGTGCTGACAGACACGCCACTATAGCACTGATTGAGTTGGAGGTGTCGGAAGCCGTATTTCTGGTTGATGAGCAAAAAAAGCGGGATTCTCATGGGCCCAGGGATAGTTAAAAATGGGAGCGCTGGATTTCAGCAAAATATGTAGTGTAAAAAATGGATAAGCAAACAGGGGAACTGCCTCAGCAGCTCCCCTGTTCAAGAGAAGTTCTGTTCCCATAAATGAGGGAGCAGGCTGACATTACATGCTATTATGGCCTTTGGGGCGTTCTCTCGGCTCCTCCAGAGACTCCAGATCAAAAAGCCGTCCTTTTCCTCTTACCACCGGTCGCTTGTGACAACTTTCACAGTTTGTCAAAGCCCCGACTTGCAGGTGACAGGAAATGCAGTCCTTTTCCTTTGGCTTCATCATTTCTGTTTCGAAGCCAAGTGTTCCATGAATAGCATCTTGATGACAATCGGTGCACAATAACTGCTCTTTCACGACGTGCTGTTCGTGGTTCATCCGAATGGTTTCTGTTTCATCCTGCAGCTTTTCTGCCGGATGGCAGTACAAGCATGATTTGAGCCTGGCAGGGTTCCTTCTGAAGGCAAAGACGGTACTGTGCGTTGTCGTATCTTTCAGAAAAGACTTGAGGTAGTGAAGTCCGTCAATGTGAGCTTTTATCTCACCAACGACGCCGGGTTCAGAATGACAGGTGATACATTTTATATCCTTATGCGTAGATAGCCGCCACGTCGCGCCTCTGGTTGACATCTGGTGGCATTTGTAAGCACAGAACTGATCTGAGCCAATATAGATGTAGCCTGTGGTACCGCCAGCCAGTAGTACGGCGCCGAGAATCAGCAGGAGTACGAGTGGTAATTTTTTGACATGTTTACTCATCTGTCTCCCTCGATCTTGGAAAGGTTGGATAACTTACTCGGTTTCTATTCGGAAACGGGGCAGCGTCCACCCGAGGTTTCCGGATGGCCGCTGCCAGGTCTTACAGCTATTCGTACTTATCCCAACTCTTCTTTTTGATCGAATCAATTACCCTTGCCAGATCTTCAGGCTTATCATCTTTATGGTAATGACAGAGGTTACAAGCGTTTGGCTGCTTTGCGCCAAGCTCCACTGTTTTATGTGGCAGGATCACCTGGAAATTATGCGATCTGATATCTCCAGCAGTAGCGCTCTTCGCGACCGGGGCCATATGACAGCTTACGCAATCATTGGTACTGTGAATCCCGTGAACGCCGGTTTTAGCGACATCGATATGACAGTTTACGCACAGCATTGACCCCGGGAGTTTCGTCTGGAAGGCGTTGGAAGTTCCCTGACGATGGACATAGTGACAATCCCAACACATGACGCCGGTCTCAAAGTGTTTACTCTCTTTGTAGTCAATATACTGCTGGTGATGCTGCCGAGACGAGCCGTCCGGGTTCAGACCCGGTTTTTCGTCGTAGGCAAAATTCAGATTTCCACCGACTTCGTAATCATGCGGGTAACCAGTTTTCTGAACACCGAGAAATTCTGTCGTACTGCTGCCGCGGGTATGACATTGACCACAGACCATGGCAGCACGGTTTTTATCGTAAATTTTCGCCGGATTGACAATCGTCGTAACCAGATCTTTGCCTTCGGCCTTGATATGGTTGCTGCCGGGACCGTGGCATGCCTCACAGGCAACGCCCATGTCTGTAAACTTGGTTCCGGTGAAAGTATCGGCAGTTTTGTCATAAGAAAATTCGACGCCGGTATTGTGGCAGCCGGCACACTTAAATTGATAGGTCCGTACTTTATCGCTCCAGTATTTTCCATTACCTGGCTTATGCTTCTTCAAGCCATGATAATCAACCCACTCCTGGGTTTTGACGTTCCACTGGACCGGGAGGATATGCAGTGCACCGTTCGGAAATTCGGTGACAAAGCGCTGCTTCCAGACCGAGCCGATCGTGTATTTTGCTTTGTAGGTATGCTCTTTGCTATCAGGTCCAATGGTGGTGATAAAGTAATCATTTCCTTTTCTGGCCATCTTTGAGGTGTAGTCGCCAGTCGTCAAGGTGTTGTTTTTCGTGAAGTCAGCAACCACCTTGTCGGGAGATATCTCTTGAAATTTGTACGGGTGAACGGTGGTCTTCCAGCCTTCAAATGTTTTTTCATGGCACTCACGACATTTATTAGCGCCAACATAGGTTGCGTTTTTTTGGGTTACGTCGTCTTGGCTGTAGCAAGGGCTAATCACCATAAACAACAACATCGAGCTAACAGTAAATCCTAAAGCAATTTTTTTGATCATGGCACTCCCCATTGACGGTTGTTTTATTCCACTGAACCAGAAACGACTCCAATGGTTTGCAGAGTATGGATAAAAATAGAAGGATTCTAGATAAAAGATCTTCACGTAACACGGGTGTTATGTGAAGTTTACTTCACAGGTTGGGTATAGCTATCCGTATTTACAAGGTAAATCGTAGGAAAAGAAGGTAGAAGTAATCAAGAATTATTTTTCTAAACGGTGTCAGGTTGCAGGTTGCCATCGACCTCACACTCTTCATCAACATGAAAAGTCATCTGAATTCAAAAAAAGCCGTTAACTTCAATGTTAACGGCTCTAAGTTTACATATTAAGAAAATTTATTTTTTAAAATGGAATCTCATCATCAGGATTGAATACCGGTTCTTCAAACCCACCACCCTGCTGCTGACCACTATTATTCTGGTTCTGATTCTGATTTTGGTTTTGGCCTCCCTGGTTAGAGCTTTGACTGCCCTGATTTTGATTCTGCCCCCCAGCGTAACCACCCCCGCCACCGCTTTGATTATCATCACGGCTGCCCAGCATCTGCATTTCGTTCATAACAACCTCGGAGATGTAACGTTTATTGCCATCACGATCATCGTAGGAACGATTCTGAATTTTCCCCTCGACATAAATTTGCTTCCCTTTGTGGAGATACTTGCCACAAATTTCAGCAAGTTGACGCCAGGCAACAATATTGTGCCATTCTGTTTTCGACTGCTTGTTTCCATCACGATCGTTATAACGCTCGGTCGTTGCCAATGAGAATGTCACCACAGCTGTACCCGACGGGGTATAGCGCAGCTCAGGGTCTTTACCAAGGTTTCCAACCAGAATCACCTTATTGACTGACATATGTGCCTCCTATAAATAATTCGAAAATAATCTGCATATACTACATAGATAATACAAAAACAAAAAGGCAATTTTTGGTCAAGAATCTGGCCGGTTCGAGCAAGATAGTTTAGGGAAAGAGGGATACCGTCAATTATGTGTTATCTGTTGCTTGGTTAGATCGTGTTAGAAGAAACGCCATCGGGATTGAACCGAGGGCAAAAAGAACACATAACTGATAAGTACGCTCCAGACCGATCCAGTCGCCCATAAATCCTAATGCAAACACCAGCACCGAACTGACACCAAAATTGATGAACATATACATGCTATTCATAAAGGTCGGCATATTTGAGTCGGTATCTTGAATACTGGCCATAAGCACTGGACCAGAGGCAAATAAAAACAATCCGAGAACGGCCAATATAATAATATTTTGCGTCGCCACAAACAACGCCATAGCCGCAACAGAACCAATACTGGAAATAATTAGAGTGCTTCTACGCCCGATTTTATCAGAAATATTACCCGCGCAAAACGTTCCGATCACCCCAAAAAATTGCAGAACAGATAATGAAATCCCGGCAGACCACAGCGACGCCCCCTGATGGGTTAAATAAACCGGCAGATAGAGGGTCAGCGCACTTTTCATCGCCGCTTGGAAGCAGAGAAAAGCAGCAATCACACAAAAAAACCACCCATAGCGATGCAACAATTTGCGAGTGTCCCCTTTTTCTTTGGGTTTCTGCACAGTCCGATCGACATCAAGGTTTTTCAGCTTTACGTAGAGCACCACCGAGGCACCAACCCCCAAGGGAATTAATCGGTAAATCCCTTCCAATCCCCAGAGAGAGACAGCCGAAAGGACCAGCAATGGCCCAAGAGTTCGAGCAAGTTCGCCGCCCACCATAAAGAAACTCATCCCCAATCCGACCTTGTTACCAGAAGCCTCTTTCACAATCACCGGAGAGGGAACATGAAACAGAGCCGCTGAAATACCGGCAACAATCAGCAGGATGAACAGCATCGTAAACGAATTTGCCAATCCGACCAATCCCATACTGATAGCCGTTATTGCTGGCGTCAGAATGACAAAATATTTGATCCCGGTTTTTTCTGCCAACAGCCCGAGAAATGGATTAAACAAAGCAGGAATTCGCCTGATGATATCGAGAAAGGCCGCCATCGACAGTGACATCCCCAGTTTATCAATCAGCAACGGTAACAACGGTGCTAAAAAGGCGGAGAAGGTATCGTGGGCTAGATGGGCAATGGATAAAATAATAACTTCTGGTTTCTTAAATTCGGTGTTCTGTTTCAATGGTTTTTCCGTTCTAGATTGTTGTTATTTCGCAGCACGATAAGCTAGCACTATACTTATATTTCTGTCATGGCATAAATCAATATCATTGCCTGGCTATCCTATATAAAATTGAATAGACCTTGTTTTCAAAGCATCAGATCAGGTATTTTAGGGGACAAATTTCCTCACCATATGAGTCATCGGAACTCACACAACTCAATAAGGATACTGGAAATGAAGTTAGTCATAGGAAACAAAAATTACTCCTCCTGGTCGCTAAGACCCTGGTTATTGCTCTCAGCCTTTAATGTTGAATTTGCTGAAATCCAAGAGTCCTTGGTGCAAGAAGGGATCAAAGAACGCTTTGCAAAATATTCACCATCCTGCAAGGTTCCAGTTCTTCTTGACGGAGATCTAAACATCTGGGACTCATTGGCTATTTGTGAATACATATCGGAAAAATATTTGCAGGGCAAGGGCTGGCCAGAAGATATAAAAAGAAGAGCCGAAGCAAGGGCAATCTGTGCTGAAATGCACTCAGGATTCATGGGGCTACGAAATGAGATGCCGATGAATTGCCGGGCAAGCCGCAAACTTGAAATATCAACCGCAGCAACAGCAGATATTTCTCGCATCGACGCTATTTGGTCGTTCTACACTGAACAAAATTCTTCCCTTGGGCCCTGGTTATTCGGTAAATTTTCCATAGCAGATTGCTTCTTTGCTCCGGTTGCCTTCAGATTTTCAACCTATGGGGCTTCCCTGTCAGAAACTGCACAAAAATATCTCTCCCTCCTACTCACCCATAAAAATGTTGTTGAATGGAAAGAGGCGGCTAAGGCTGAGACAGAAATCATTCCCAGGGATGAGGCAGGTACATCCAATTGAGCAAAAGTGGTTTTTAAAATAGGATCAATAGGTACCTTTCGCTCGCCACAGGAATCAAGACACTTTGTCCAATGCAGCACTGATCTCTTTCGGCAACTGCGGACGTCCCTTGGCATTGACCCCAGTTCCAGTCACTCGTGCCTTCAATACCAGTTTTTTCTCTGGCAATAAATAAACATCTTGAACAAAACGATAGCGTAAAGGGGAAATTCTCTCCAGAATCACCCCTATCATAAAACGGTCACCACTTTGTAATGAATGCTTATAGTCGACTTCCGCCCGGATGATCACTAAGCTGATCCCCCGCCTGACCAGTTCAGAAAAATCCAGTCCCAGCTGTTTAATGAATTCATGGCGGCAGTGTTCCAGGTAATTCAGATAAACCGCATTATTGACATGCCCCTGCATATCACACTCGTAATCCCGCACCTGAAATTCCAGTTGAAATTGGTACTGTTTCATCGCAATCTCCCTGAATTCACCTTAGGCAGGTTCTCATGTCACCATACCCAGAACAGAAAAGCAAACCTTCCCGGTAATCCAGACAAAGCAATCTGTGGGATGAAATCTCCCATTAAAAAGTGTACTTTATTCTTGACAATATTGGTTAAGATTCATATATTGATTAGCATAACGAATTGCTAAGGAGAAGCTATGAAACTTTCAACAAAAAGTCGCTATGGTGTGCGTGCCATGTTTGATATGGCCTTTCATGCCGGTACCTTGCCAGCGCAAATTAAGGATATTTCCCGGCGACAAAACATTTCACCCCGTTATCTTGAACAAATTTTTCAGGATTTAAAAAAAGCCGGATTGCTGAAAAGTCGCCGCGGCCCCCAGGGGGGTTATAGCCTGACAAAATCTGCCGAAGAGATCACTATAAAAGAAATTGTCTTGGCCGCAGAAGGAGAGCTACTTCTGGTCAATTGCATTAAAGGGCGGCGCAAAGATGGTGAATCGCCTCCAGCCTGTGAATTTGACAATCAATGCCTGACTCAGCACATCTGGAAGGAAGGAAGCCGCATCCTCGGTGATTATTTTGCTTCGATCAGCTTAAAAGATTTGTGTGAGCAGGGCCAGGAAATGGGGCTTGAAAAAGAGCTCGATCATCGCTTTATGTATTTTATCTGAGTCATCATGAACCTGGATGAAAAATATCAAAACCTACAAAATATTTTATCTGGGTTTGATTCAGTTGTTATTGCATTTTCCGGGGGGGTTGATTCAACCCTCCTGCTCAAAGTCGCATGTGACAGCCTTGGAGCGGACAAAGTTCTCGCCCTCACTGCAACATCCCCTATTTTCCCCAGTTACGAAATAGAACAGAGTAAACAACTCGCCAATGATTTTGGTGTCCGGCAACAATTTATCGACAGTAACGAAATGGAACTGGTCGATTTTGTCAAAAATGAGCTGCAACGTTGTTACCACTGCAAACACAATCTGTTCAGTCTATTTCTGCACGAAATGGAAAAGGGTCCCTTCGAAACCTTGCTCGATGGTTCTAACCTTGATGATCAAGATGACTACCGGCCAGGTCAAAAAGCAGTGACTCAGCTGAAAATCCGTTCACCACTTCTGGAAGCCAACCTCGGAAAACAGGAAGTCAGAGAATTAAGTCGACAACTTGAGTTATCCACTTGGAACAAACAACCTTTCGCCTGCCTTGCCACCCGCTTCCCCTACGGAACCAAGATTACTGTTGACCGGCTGAAAATGATTGATCGATGCGAAACCTGGCTGCGTTTACAGAATTTTTCACACTATCGAGTTCGCTGTTATGATCGGCTGGCTCGAATTGAGGTTGCCCCCGAAGAGATTCCTAGATTATTGGATAAGACCCTCCGCCTTGACCTGGTGGAAACGTTTAAACTAAATGGATTTGACTACGTGACCCTTGATCTGCAAGGATATCGCAGCGGAAGCATGAATGAAATTTTACCGTAGACCGATAACTCAACGGTGAAATATTCGTAAAAAATTTAATATAATTAAGCACCCGCAGGAGGAACTATGCCAAAAAGTAGCGCATTATTTGCGGTCTGTTTTACCGCCGGCCTACTTGGAGCCCTTGCCAGCAGCCTGTTTCTCTGGGGCTGTAATGAATGGGGGGTGACAACCATACTTAACGTCAAAATGGCTCAGACTCTGGAGCTTCCAAAACTCTATCCACATATGTTCATTGGTGGGTTGTGGGGTTTGGTCTACTTTTTTACGGTTGGAATCCCTCGTCATCGCCGCCATTGGATTCGCAAAGGGCTCTGGTTTTCCCTGATCCCTTCTTTGGCTGCTATATTTTATCTCTATCCATACGTCTATCACAAAGGGATGGCAGGATTCGACCTTGGGATGCTGACCCCCTTATTAATTGTTATCATCAATCTGATTTGGGGATTATTTACCGGTTTTTTTGCCCGTTTATTCTGGGGGCGTTGAAACATGTCGAAACAATTCTTTATCCTTTTGGCACTGCTACTTCTCCTGGTATCAGCTTCCTCAGCAGCCCAACTGACAGGACAAGTGACCTGGATTTATGATGGGGATACCCTGAGGGTTAAAGATATCGGCCAAGTCCGTTTAATCGGCATCGACACACCGGAATCAAAAGCGTCCCCAAGAGACCGTTTCTATACAAAAAAATTCCCGATCAGTAAAAGAAATCTGCGAAAAATTGCCAGGCAAGCCAAGCATTACAATGTGCGAAATATTAAAGGGCAACAAGTCAGGTTGGAGCTTGATCAAACCCATCGCGATAAATATGACCGGCTCCTCGCCTATGTCTATCTCCCCGATGGGAAGATGCTGAATCGGATTCTACTTAAAAAAGGTCTGGCAACTGTTTTTCGTCGCTATGATTTTCAGTATAAAAAAGATTTTCTCAAAATAGAAGAAAACGCACGTAAAAACAAACAAGGGCTATGGAAACCGTAACCCCTTAATCAAAACTTTCTTTACCCCTGTTTTGGAGTCTGAAAAAACATGGAATTTTTAACATACTTACAACAACTGGTCGATGAAACTGTTCTTGGTATCAGCTATCTCCGTCTCCTTCTTGCCGCTGTCATTCTCTTTTTTGCACTGTTACTCAAGCGGGGCATTGCTCACCTGTTTACCAAAATCATATTTAAAGCAACCCAAAAAACATCCACGAAAATGGATGATATTCTACTGAAGCACCTTAACAAACCAGCAGAGTTTTTAGTTGTCATTATTGGCCTTTATATTGGAATTGAAGTCTTACAACTTCCCAAACAACCAACTGATCTGGATCTTCTGGCCAGAAATGGCCTGCAAATACTGCTGACTTTCAACCTGGCCTGGTTCTGTTACAACATGGTCGCACTTGTAGAACACTGGCTGAGTTACTGGGCTGAAGCCACTGAATCTGCATTGGATGATCATTTAGTTCCATTTGTTCGCAAAAGCTTACGGGTATTTATTGTCTTTCTGGCAATCCTGTTTCTGGTTCAGAATCTGGGTTACTCGGTCTCTGGTCTACTGGCATCATTGGGGCTTGGTGGTTTGGCCGTTGCGTTGGCTGCAAAGGACAGTCTGTCGAATATATTTGGCTCACTGATGATTCTTCTTGATCGACCCTTTACTATCGGAGATTGGGTTAAAGCAGGGGCCATGGAGGGAGTCATTGAAGATATCGGCTTCCGCTCAACCAGGATTCGAACCTTTTCTAAAACCCTGATCACGGTGCCAAACAGTGTCCTGATGAATATGTCAATTGACAATTTCAGCCAAATGCCAAAGCGACGCATCAAATTAACCGTCGGCGTCACCTATGACACAAGCCCGACTCAAATGCGCCAAGCGGTTGCAGCAATCAAACAACTGCTCCGCGAACATCCAGCTATTCATCAGGATTTTTTCCTCGTCAATTTTACCGATTTCGGTGCGTCGTCCCTTGACATCATGGTTTACTGCTTCACAACCAGCACTGTTTGGGGAGAATACCTGGATGCACGGGAAGATGTTTGCCTGAAAATTATGGAAACGCTGGAAGGGATCGGACTGGACATTGCTTTCCCGAGTCAGACCATTTATATGCACGATATGGACGCGGAAAAACAGGAGGCAATAGCAAATACATCAGTCTCCCAAGAACACTAACCTAAAATGGGGTTTGTTACTGATTCTGTCCCGCAGTCAGATAGTCGTAGATGAGATCATCAAGGCTGGGCTCATTGGTAACTTTTGGCTGGTTAAATCTATCGACAATCGGCTCTTCAATAATGGTTACCGGCTCAGGACTGGGAGTATTTGGTTGAGGATTTTCTAGCGACGAAGTTTCAGCTTCAGATTTGTTTGAAATTGGTTGAGTTGTCGCCGATTTCCCGGCTGGTTGTCCGACAGAACCCCCCAGTGGAATACCGAGTTCGACAATCCGCTCATCAAACTCCCCCTTGGTTAACTGCCGCAGCACCGCCTTATGCTGTTCTTTCGCCAATTCTTCAATAACATGATCAAGGGCATCAACCTTGATAAT
>JASJGT010000121.1:0-3357 GCA_033791405.1 Desulfuromusa sp. | reverse complement strand
CCCGGCTTCCGCAAATTCCACCCTCAGGTTCAGCAGGTCTTCGGCATACCCTTCTTGTTCAAGATTTTTTTGGATAACAGCTGATAAAAGTTCCGGAATGGTTGCGGTGGCATCTTTCTGGTTCGTCGAGGTACCAGCGATCAGCGGTCACATCATGTTCAGTAACGACCCGACCATGAGTCATTGAGCGTGGCACCCCTTCAACCTCTATAATTCTATCAACCAGCATCAACGGGCCATCAGGCAAACGTACCCGGGTTGGATAGGTGTCAACTTCGCTAAAGTCTGGACCAAGCATTTTACCTACCGAACCGATAGCAAATTCAATGCACATGGAGCGATCAAACGCCACCGACTGCACCGGAGTAGTCACCTCTGGGGTTATTGAAGCAACTTTGACTAGTGAACCATCATGATGAGAGGATTTGACAAAATATGGTAGAACAGGAATCTCCTCACCATGACCAACCAGTTGCCGTAACAACGACGTTTGTAGGGAGATATTATCCGCCAAAGCCTGTGACATGGTCTGGGAAAAACCAAGGAAAGCTTCATGTGCTTCAACTCCTGCAGATAACGTCTGATTAAACTGAGTGATAACAGGAACTGATTCTTCTTCGTTTTTCATCTTCTTCGGCACTTGTTGTGTGCCTGATTTTTCTTGATCTATAAGGTTAACTTGTCGACTAAAACCAGCTATTTTAATGGCGATTATTTTTTCTTTTAGAGCTTCAAGATTAAAAGCTTTTCCACCGATTATTGTGTTAATACGGGGTTTACTCTGATCAACTTGTAGAGAGCTTTCCGCTAACGGTGGATAAAGGGCGTTCAGGTTAACCGGGACACGCTCAGCAAGGCAGCTGCCCAACAAACGAAGCAGTTGTGTGGTAGCGTCCAACCCCGGGGCACAACTCGATCGAGTCAGATGGGGTTGATCTGCCAGAATACTATGGATCATCCGATTACAGGAGGCTCCAGGACCGACTTCAAGAAAAATTCGTGCGCCGTCAACATAGAGCTGTTCAATCACCTGCGGATAGTCGATGGTGTCGAGGGCTTGAGCAAGGATAACGTCAGCGGCATTACTGGACGTGAGGGGATACTTTTTACCCAAGGCACAACTGTAAAAATCAATCCCACGTGGTGGAGTCACATCGAAAAGATGCAATTCACGATAGGCGTCAGAGACCGCTTTTGTCACTTCGCAGTGAACTGTTGTCACCCCATGTAAGGGGATAAAATGGCAACCGAGTTCCGCAACCAGTTGTTCAATCTGTGAACGATTGCCACCAACAACAGATTCATGGTGAGTATTTATAATCAGCAGATAAGCCTGCTTCTTCCCCTGTAAATGTTGTCTGACCTTGTCGGCTGGCAGATTCACCATCCCCAGAACCCAGTCTACCTGTTGATTTGACTTCAACCCCCAGATTCGTTTTGCCGCCCGACATTCTCCTGCCAGTTCTTTGGTAAACAAGGGCGACTTTTCAAGACGCCGCAGCATGCCATCACGATCTTGCCAGGCACCCGAAGAAAACAACCCGGCAGACTCCCCCAAACTATAACCACTGATCATCTGCGGTTTGATCCCAAAATAGGACACCAAATCACTCAAAGCGGTGCATTGAGCAACATGAGAGATAACCAGAGCATTGTGGTCATCCTGAATCGACGCAGAAAGATCCTCTCTCCAGAACTGGTCGGGGAGATATTGGTCGGCCAGATATTCACTGTGCTGTTCCTGCTGCCGATAGATTTCTGGCCAGCGAGCCGACAGCTCTCGCCCCATTCCAGCAAAATGGTTGCCAGATCCGGGAAACATGAAAGCAATCTTTCCTTCACCGCCAAGAGGTTGAGCTGAATAAAAAAGGCGATCTCGCAGAGCAGGGGTAAGTTGCAGCTCTCTGCCCAGACCAATTGATTGATGTGGATTCGCAGAGATTGACAATTGTGCATGGTCAAGCTGAGTCAACAGATCATCGTGGTTACTTGCGACGAAACTCAAGCAATATTGCAATGCTGGGTCAAGTGGGTTTTGCCTAAACCACAAACGTGCCAGAGGATCAACAGGCTGATCTGCATACGCAGAAGAAAATTGCCGCAACTTATCTATTTCGGTAAGAAGCCCTTCCGATGTCGCCGTTTCAACAACAAACAACCCATCCGGCAATACCCCCAGAGTGCGGCAAACTGCTGTATTTTTTTCTAACGAATCTGCCCCGGAGGACTCTTCCAGAACTACGTGGGAACAAGAGCTATCACAGCCAATTCCACTGACCAGTGCCCGTCTTGGACCATCAGCGCGGTTATTCAACCAATATTGCGGGGCAGAGGGAGCTATAAATTGCCCCTTAGCATGAACCCACTCTGGACTTAAAGAGTGTAAATTGCGCAATGACGGCAGGATTTTATGTCGCAGGCAAAGTGCAGTTTTGACCAGTGAAGCCAAGCCAGCTGCAGCTCCAGCATGACCGATATCAGCCTTGACAGTGCCGATTTTAAAGCTACAGTTATCTGCTTTGCGACCGATCACTTTCCCAAGCGTTTGCGCTTCCAGCTGATCGAGAGACGGAACACCACAACCATCAGCCTCCAGATAAGAGATCGTTTCGGGGGAAATATTACCATTTTGACAAGCTAGCTCAACAGCTCCAGCATAGATTTTCTGTTCG
Organism: Desulfuromusa sp.; assembly: GCA_033791405.1. GTDB lineage: Bacteria > Desulfobacterota > Desulfuromonadia > Desulfuromonadales > Geopsychrobacteraceae > Desulfuromusa. Next base: position 685 of record JASJGT010000121.1, on the reverse strand, counting down.
GGAGCGCTCCCGTCAATCTTTCCACCAATTGCGGTGCCGATACCATTGATGACAGCATAGATCTGATCACCATCCTGCCGGGCATCCTCCAATCGTTTCAAAACAACTGCAGCCGCACCCTCACCGATTAAACTACCGCCGCCGTTGCGATCAAAAGGACGACTTGTTCCACTGGCGGAAAAAGGATTATTGCTGTGACGGCTAAGAACCGATCGCAGATCTCCGGCAAGGTCAACTGCACCAACAATAGCTCGGTTGATAGAGCCTTCCTGGAGGGAGTGGATTCCCACCTCCAGCGCCCTGAGTCCAGAATTTTCCTCGCTTGACAGGGTAAAACTGGGGCCACCAATACGAAACTCCTTGGCAATACGGCTGGCAACGACACTGCCGAGGGCACCCATAGTGCGATTAGCCGTCAGTGCCGGACCAGCTGTTGCACGCAACTCAGCCAACCAGGCTAAAAACTGTTCTTCATTCAACTGCAGGCCCAGTTCATCAGCCCACTGTCGGGCATATTTTTGCAATCCCCAGCGAAAACTGAAATTTGTCGCGTTAAGGTCAAGACCACACCCGATATAGACACCAGCAAAGAGAAGATCTTTATCGGTCAGCTGAGCATCCTGCAGCGCCGCTGCGGCAACTTTCAACATCAGTAACTGACGCGGCAGCATCTCTTCCTGTTCTT
>JASJGT010000120.1:0-10998 GCA_033791405.1 Desulfuromusa sp. | reverse complement strand
CGATTGAAACGCCTGAAGGGCCAAATATCGGACTGATTAATTCATTATCGGTGTATGCCCGAACCAATCACTATGGTTTCCTGGAAACACCTTATCGAAAAGTAATAGACGGTAAGATTACCGATGATGTGGTTTATCTATCGGCTATTGAAGAAAGCAAGTTTTCAATCGCTCAGGCGAATGTCAATGTCGATGAAAACGGTTACATGCAGGGAGACTTGATCCCCTGTCGTTTTCAAAATGAATTCATGTTATCGACTTCAGATAAAATCGATTATATGGATGTTTCCCCTAAACAGATTGTTTCTGTCGCGGCATCGTTAATTCCATTTCTGGAACATGATGACGCGAACCGCGCTCTGATGGGTTCAAATATGCAGCGTCAGGCTGTGCCGTTGTTGCGTACCGACGCCCCTCTGGTTGGTACTGGAATGGAGCGGGTTGTTGCCCATGACTCGGGTAACTCGGTGGTTGCTCGGCATGACGGTGTCGTAGAGAGTGTCGATGCTGACCGGATTGTTGTCCAGATTGACGATAAGGATATCGATGAGACCGGGACTGGTGTCGATATCTACAATTTACATAAGTTCAGTCGTTCCAATCAGAATACCTGTATTAATCAGAAGCCGATAGTCAAAGTTGGAGATCGGATTATCTGTGGTGATGTTGTTGCTGATGGCCCCTCTACCCAATGGGGTGAGTTGGCTCTTGGTCAGAATGTTCTGGTCGCATTCATGCCATGGCATGGTTATAACTTTGAAGATTCTATTCTGATTTCAGAAAAAATTGTTCAGGATGACCGCTATACTTCAATACATATTGAGGAATTTGAGTGTGTCGCCCGTGATACTAAGCTTGGCAAAGAAGAGATCACCGATGATATCCCCAATCTTGGCGAAGATGCTTTGAGTGATCTGGACGATTCAGGGATCATCCGAATCGGTGCTAGTGTCAAGTCGGGAGACATCCTGGTTGGTAAAATAACTCCAAAAGGAGAGACTCAACTATCTCCTGAAGAAAAACTGCTTCGGGCAATTTTTGGTGAAAAAGCCGGTGATGTCCGGGATACTTCATTACGGGTTCCCCCAGGGGAAGAAGGCGTTGTTATTGGCGCCCGGGTTTTCTCCCGGAAGGGATTTGATAAGGACACTCGGACTGAGCAGATTGAAGCGCGAGAAATTGAAAAGCTGCTTAAGGACCGGGAAGATGAAATTCGGATTCTGCGTAAATCGACCCGCAATAAAATTCGCTCGTTACTGGTTGGCTTGACTGCGGCAGTTGCAATAGAAGATGAGGCTGGTAAAGCAATCCTGCCAAAGCGGCGTAAAATTACAGAAGATGCCTTTGCTGATGTCCCCTTTAGCCGGATTCAAGAGATCTCTGTGACTGGAAGCAGTGATGCTGAAGAAAAAATCAGCAATATGTTGAACCGCTTAGCAGAGCGTGAGCAGTTGATTACCGCTGTTTTTGATGACAAGATCGACAAATGTAAGCGTGGTGATGACTTGCCACCAGGTGTCATCAAAATGGTTAAGGTTTATATCGCGATTAAACGCAAATTGCAGGTCGGTGACAAGATGGCTGGCCGACATGGTAATAAAGGTGTTCTGTCAAGAATTCTCCCTCAGGAAGATATGCCCTATATGGAGGATGGCACCCCGGTTGAGATTGTCCTCAACCCTCTTGGTGTCCCATCACGGATGAATGTTGGTCAGATTCTTGAGACCCACCTTGGTTTGGCTGCCCGTGGTCTTGGCAATCAGATCAGGAAAGTTATGGAAGAGCAATATAGTGAAAAGGCTCTTAAAACGCAGGTTAAAGCGGCATATAACGATAAAGAACTGGATGGCTTCATTGATGGGTTAAATGAAGAGGACCTTCAGGTTCTGGCACGCCGTCTGTTCCAGGGTGTGCCGATGGCTTCTCCTGTTTTTGAAGGGGTCAGCGAGAAGTTAATCAAGGATGAAGTCAAGCGCGCCGGATTTGATACCAGCGGACAGATGACCCTTTATGATGGCCAAACCGGGGAAGCGTTTAAGGAAAAAGTTACCGTCGGCATCATGTATATGCTCAAACTACATCACTTGGTTGATGATAAAATCCATGCCAGATCCATTGGCCCCTATAGTCTGGTCACCCAGCAGCCGCTTGGTGGTAAGGCTCAATTTGGTGGTCAGCGACTTGGTGAGATGGAAGTCTGGGCAATGGAAGCCTATGGTGCTGCCCATGCACTGCAGGAGTTTTTGACTGTCAAGTCGGATGATGTTGCCGGTCGAACCCGAATGTATGAAGCTATTGTTAAAGGGAAGCATACCCTTGAAGCGGGCTTGCCAGAGTCTTTTAACGTGCTGATCAAAGAACTTCAGGCTCTTTGCCTGGATGTTGATCTACTGGAAGAGGATTAGGGGAAACCCAACCAGTAATCGTTAAGTTGTGAATTTATAGAAATTAAAGCACTCATCCTACAAGGAGAATGCGTTTTGGAAGATATTTTCAGTCTCTTTGAACGTCCGAAAGATCCATTGAGTTTTAGCTCTATTCAGTTGTCGCTGGCGTCGCCAGAAAAGATCCGCGAGCGCTCTTTCGGTGAGGTAAAAAAACCGGAAACCATTAACTACCGGACTTTTAAGCCCGAGCGTGATGGACTTTTCTGCGCTAAGATCTTTGGACCCACTAAAGATTACGAATGTAACTGCGGCAAGTATAAGCGGATGAAGCACCGCGGTATTGTTTGTGAGAAGTGTGGTGTTGAAGTTATCCCGAGCAAGGTCCGGCGAGAGCGATTAGGGCATATCGATCTTGCCTGTCCGGTAGCTCACATCTGGTTTCTCAAGTCACTACCGTCACGAATTGGCGCGTTGCTTGATATGACTCTTAAGGATCTGGAGAAGGTCCTTTATTTTGAGGCATACGTGGTTCTTGATCCCGGTGAGACTCCTTTACAAAAAGGGCAATTGCTTCCTGAAGATAAATACAGTGAGGCAATGGACGAATTTGCGGGTCAATTTGTTGCTGGGATGGGTGCTGAAGCTGTTCGCGAGCTGTTAGTTGAGCTTGACCTGGTTGAGGTTGGTGATCAACTGCGGATCGAGATGAAAGAGGCAACCAGTGAAGCAAAACGGAAGAAGGTTTCTAAGCGGCTGAAAGTAATTAATTCATTCCGTCAAAGTCATAATCAACCGGAATGGATGATTCTGGAAACTGTTCCAGTGTTGCCACCTGAGTTGCGCCCATTGGTTCCTTTAGATGGTGGCCGTTTTGCGACATCTGATCTGAATGATCTTTATCGCCGGGTTATCAACCGAAATAACCGTCTTAAGAGGTTGATGGAATTGCGGGCTCCGGAGGTTATTATCCGTAACGAGAAACGGATGCTTCAGGAAGCAGTTGATGCCCTCTTTGATAACGGTCGCCGTGGTCGCGCAATTACTGGTCCAAGCAAGCGCCCACTGAAATCATTATCCGATATGCTTAAGGGTAAGGGGGGGCGTTTTCGTCAGAACTTACTTGGAAAGCGGGTCGATTATTCTGGGCGATCAGTTATCGTTGTCGGACCCGAATTGAAATTACACCAGTGTGGTTTGCCGAAAAAGATGGCACTTGAGTTGTTTAAGCCCTTTATTTATCAGAAACTTGATGAAAGAGGTTTATCGACAACGGTTAAAAGTGCCAAAAAAATGGTGGAAAAAGAGAAGACCGAAGTTTGGGATATTCTAGAAGAGGTGATAAAAGAGCACCCGGTTATGCTTAACCGTGCTCCCACCTTGCACCGTCTTGGTATCCAGGCCTTTGAACCAGTGTTAATTGAGGGGAAGGCTATCCAATTACATCCGCTGGTTTGTACCGCTTTTAATGCTGACTTTGACGGCGACCAGATGGCTGTTCACCTGCCTCTTTCAATTGAGAGTCAGATTGAAGCCCGGGTTCTGATGATGTCGACCAATAACATCCTTTCTCCCGCAAGTGGAAAGCCAATTATTGTCCCATCACAGGATATGGTTCTTGGTCTCTACTACATGACTAAAGAGCGTCCCTTTGTCTCCGGCACGGGAAAAGCTTTTGCTTCACGGGATGAAGTTCGGATGGCCTATGATGCTGGCGAAGTAGATTTGCAGGCAGCGATAAAGGTCAGAATGTCACCGGTTTTGGGTGCGCCGCTCGAGCGAGTGGACACGACTGTTGGCCGTATCTTGCTGCGTGAAGTTGTTCCTGATGCCATTGATTTTAAGCACGTAAATAAAGTTATGGGTAAAAAGCAGGTTGCTGACTTGATTGATATCAGCTTCCGTTATGCTGGAAACAAAGAGACAGTCATTCTTGCAGATAAAATCAAGGAGACAGGGTTCCGTTATTCGAGTTTGGCCGGGGTTTCGATCTGCCTTGATGATATGGTCATCCCTGAGACTAAAGAAGCAAGGATCAAAGTTTCTGCAGAGGAAGTGAAGGATATCCAGCAGCAATATACCGAGGGTCTGATAACCGATGGCGAACGTTATAATAAGGTCATCGATATCTGGGCAAAATGTACCGAGGATATTGCCGGAACCATGCTTGGAAATATCGCTGTTGAAAAAATTAAATCTGCAGCGGGTGAAGAGGTTGAGGTCTCATCCTTTAACGCTATCCATATGATGGCTGATTCTGGAGCGCGAGGAAGTGCCCAGCAGATCCGCCAGTTAGCTGGAATGCGGGGCTTGATGGCTAAGCCTGATGGTTCGATTATTGAGACACCAATTACGGCTAACTTCCGTGAAGGTTTGACAGTTCTTCAGTATTTCATCTCGACTCACGGTGCCCGTAAAGGTTTGGCTGATACGGCCTTGAAAACAGCAAACTCTGGTTATTTGACCAGGCGTCTTGTCGATGTTGCTCAGGATGCCATTATTATAGAGCGTGATTGTGACACTCTTGATGGGATTGAAGTTTCTTCTCTTACTGAAGGTGGGGAAGTTATTGAGCGTCTGGGTGACCGGATTCTTGGTCGAGTAGCGCTTGATGACATTGTTGACCCAGTCACTGATGACCTCTTGGTTGAAGCCAATCAGTTAATTGATGAAGGTCTGGTGGCAGTTATTGAGGAAGCTGGGATAGAGAGGGTCAAAATCCGTTCGGTTCTGACCTGTAAGAGTCGCCGCGGTATTTGCGCCCTTTGTTACGGTCGTGATTTGGCACGTGGTCATCTGGTCAATCTTGGTGAGGCTGTTGGGGTTATTGCAGCTCAATCAATTGGTGAGCCTGGCACTCAGTTAACGATGCGGACGTTCCACATTGGGGGTACTGCTTCGCGACGTGCAGAGCAGACAGCACTTGAATCACGTTTTGATGGCTCACTTAAATTTATTAATCTGATTACTGTTGATAATGCTGATGGCTTTCCAGTGGTTATGAACCGCAAAGGTGAAATCGCTGTCGTTGACGACACGGGTCGTGAGCGTGAGCGTTATGGGGTGGTTTACGGTGCTTGCTTGACCCGTCAGGACGGCGGCGCTGTCAAAAGCGGTGACATCCTGGCCGAATGGGATCCCTACACTGTTCCTATTATTACCGAGGTTGGTGGTATTATCCACTATGGTGATATTGCCGAGGGGGTCACCATGCAGGAGCAGGTTGACGAGGTTACGGGGCTTTCACGTAAGGTCGTAACTGAGTCCAAATCTGCTGAGAAGCGACCAAGGATTACCCTGAAAGGGGAGGATGGCAAGACTGTCAAATTGCCAAATGGGACTCAGGCACGTTATATGCTGCCCATTGGAGCCAACATCTCTGTTGAAGAGGGAACTGTCCTCCACGCTGGTGCGGTCCTGGCCAAGATCCCCCGCGAGACAACGAAGACAAAAGATATTACCGGTGGTTTGCCACGGGTTGCTGAGTTGTTTGAGGCACGTAAGCCGAAAGAACTGGCAGTGATTTCTGAAATTGACGGGGTCGTTTCTTACGGTAAAGATTCAAAGGGTAAACGTAAGATTATTGTAACCCCTGAGATCGGTGAACCGGCTGAATATCTGATTCCGAAAGGGAAGCATATTTCTGTCCATGAAGGGGATTTCCTCCATGCTGGCGAGGAGCTGGTTGATGGATCGAGTAACCCTCACGACATCCTGCGAGTTCTTGGGAGTAAGGAACTTTCAAAATACCTGGTTGATGAAGTTCAAGAGGTTTATCGTTTGCAAGGGGTTAAAATTAACGATAAGCATATTGAAACCATCGTTCGGCAGATGCTGCGGAAGGTTCAGATCAAGGATGTTGGTGATGCCAATTTCCTGATTGATGACCAAATTGACCGTTGGGTGTTTGAAGCAGAGAATAATCGGGTCACGGCTGATGGTGGCCAGCCCGCTGTCGGTGAGCCAATCATGTTGGGGATTACCAAGGCCTCCCTGTCTACCGAATCGTTTATTTCGGCGGCTTCATTCCAGGAGACGACCAAGGTGTTGACCCAAGCTTCAATCCAGGGGAAAACTGACCCTCTCCTTGGGCTCAAGGAGAATGTTATCATGGGTCGATTGATTCCGGCTGGAACAGGTGTCGGTCAGTATCGTTCTGCTGAGCTGCAGATCCCTGAGCCAGAGATCAAAATGGAAGAACCGATCGTGATAGATGAATCTGAAACAGAGAGCACTGAAGAATCCGATTAGTCCATATTTAGGAGCTCTATTTTGAGTCCCATTATTCAGCAAAGACTAATCTTTAAGTGAGAAAAAAGGGCTTGACAAAGAACCGGTCGATTGATAATCTCTGCGGGTTTTTCCCCATAGAAAGATCAGCTTTAGCTGATGAAATATTGACATAGTTTTTGGAGAATCTAGATGCCAACAATTAACCAATTGATCCGCAACGGGCGCAAGAAAAAAGTTGTAAAATCAACTGCGCCTGCACTGAAGTCTTGCCCCCAGAGACGTGGAGTCTGTACCCGTGTTTATACTACGACTCCTAAGAAGCCGAACTCGGCGCTGCGAAAAGTAGCTCGGGTCCGTCTGACTAACGGGCTTACGGTGACGTCATATATTCCGGGTGTGGGTCATAACCTGCAGGAACACTCCGTGGTTTTGATTCGCGGCGGTCGGATTAAGGATTTACCGGGTGTGCGTTATCATATTGTGCGTGGGACTCTTGACCTCGCTGCAGTTAAAGATCGTAGGCAGGGCCGCTCCAAATATGGCGCTAAACGCCCGAAATAATTTATAGTCTGAGGAAGAGGACGATATGCCAAGGAGAAGAGAGGTCCCTAAGCGGATCATTCTACCCGACCCCAAATTTGGGGATCTGTTAGTTGCCAAGTTTGTTAATAACGTCATGGTCGACGGAAAAAAGAGCACTGCTGAGCAAATTGTTTATGGTGCTTTTGATTTGGTTTCTGAGCGATCAGGAAATGATCCTCTGGAAGTTTTTAAGAAAGCGATGGAGAACGTTCGTCCAGTGCTAGAGGTTAAGTCGCGTCGTGTTGGCGGCTCTACTTATCAGGTTCCAATTGAGGTAAGTCCCTCCCGTCGTACTGCATTGGCTATGCGGTGGATTGCAATTTATGCGAAGGCACGCAGTGAGAAAACTATGCGTGAGCGCCTCGCTGGAGAGTTTCTTGATGCTTTTAATAACCGTGGTGCTGCGGTCAAGAAACGTGAAGATACACACCGTATGGCAGAAGCTAATAAAGCATTTGCTCATGATCGCTGGTAGTTCAGTCGTTTGTCAGGAGTAGGTAGTGGCTCGTAAAGTTGCATTAGATAAAACCCGTAATATTGGCATCATGGCTCATATTGATGCCGGGAAAACGACGACTACAGAGCGTATTCTCTATTACACCGGGGTTTCACATAAAATCGGTGAGGTCCATGACGGGGCTGCTACCATGGACTGGATGGAGCAGGAGCAAGAGCGGGGCATTACTATAACATCAGCCGCGACAACCTGTTTCTGGAAAGATCACCGGGTTAATATTATTGATACACCTGGTCACGTTGATTTTACTATTGAGGTTGAGCGTTCATTGAAGGTGCTTGATGGCGCTGTGGCAGTTTTTTGCTCTGTTGGTGGAGTTGAGCCTCAGTCTGAAACTGTTTGGCGTCAAGCTGACAAATATGGTGTGCCAAGGGTTGCCTTCATAAATAAGATGGATCGAACCGGTGCCGATTTTACCCGTGGTGTTGATATGATCCGTGAGCGTCTCGGTGCTAATCCCCTGCCGCTTCAACTGCCAATTGGCTCGGAAGAGAACTTCCGTGGCTTGGTTGACTTGGTGGCAATGCAGGCCATCGTCTGGGACGACGAGTCGATGGGCGCCAAATATGAAGTTGTTGATATCCCTGCAGATATGGCAGACGATGTTGATATGGCGCGTGAGGCTTTGTTGGAAGAAATTTCATCAAATGATGATGAATTAATGGAAAAATACCTGGGTGGTGAAGAGTTGTCTCTTGATGAAGTCAAGGCGGCGATTCGTAAGGGAACCCGGAACATTGATTTCTGCCCGGTTCTGTGTGGTAGCGCCTTTAAAAATAAGGGTGTTCAGACTTTATTGGATGCCGTTATCGATTATATGCCATCACCTCTAGATGTGAAGCCGATGCAGGGTGTCCACCCTGATACCGGAGAAGATCTGGCACGGCCTGCGGACGACGATGCTCCTTTTGCAGCATTAGCATTCAAGATTATGACCGACCCCTTTGTTGGTCAGTTGAGCTTTTTTCGGGTTTATTCTGGAGTTGCTGAATCAGGCACGACGGTTTTAAACTCCACTAAGAGCCGCAAAGAGCGATTTGGTCGTCTGTTGAAGATGCATGCTAATAAGAGAGAAGAAATTAAGCAGGTTTATTCAGGTGATATTGCGGCAGCGGTTGGCTTAAAGAATACAACCACTGGTGATACCCTCTGTGACCTGCAAAAACCAGTCCTTCTCGAGTCGATGGACTTCCCAGAGCCGGTTATTCATTTGTCGGTTGAGCCAAAAACCAAGGCAGACCAGGAAAAAATGGGAATCGCCCTTGGCAAGCTTTTGGCCGAGGATCCCTCACTCCGAGTGCGAACTGACGAGGAAACAGGTCAAACTATCCTGTCGGGTATGGGTGAGCTACATCTCGATGTTATTGTTGACAGAATGAAGCGTGAGTTTAAGGTCGAATGCAATGTCGGTGCTCCTCAGGTTGCTTATCGTGAGTCGATTACTAAAGCAGTTGAAGTTCAGGGTAAATTTGTTCGTCAGTCGGGTGGTCGTGGTCAATATGGCGATTGCTGGCTGAGACTTGAGCCCGGTGAGCCTGGCAAGGGCTTTGAGTTTGTCGATGCCATCAAGGGTGGAGTTATTCCTCGTGAGTATATTCCTGCTGTAGGTAAAGGCGCTGAAGAAGCCTCTCAAAACGGCGTGTTGGCTGGATTCCCGATCGTTGATGTTAAAGTGACCTGTTTTGATGGTTCATACCACGATGTTGACTCCAATGAGATGGCATTTAAGATCGCTGGATCTATGGGTTTCAAGGCGGGTGCAAAAAAAGCTTCCCCAGCATTACTGGAGCCTATCATGTCTGTTGAAGTCGTCGTTCCTGAAGAATATATGGGAGATGTGATTGGTGACTTGAATAGCCGGCGTGGTCGTATCATGGGTATGGATGCCCGTGGTGGTGCTCAGGTTGTCGATTCGCATGTTCCACTGTCCAGTATGTTCGGTTATGCAACAGATTTACGCAGTGCAACTCAAGGTCGTGCAACTTATTCAATGGTTTTTGATCATTATGATCAGGCGCCTAAAGCAATTAGTGAAGAAATTATCGCCAAGGTCAATGGTTAGGCCGAGGAGAGGAGTTTAGATATGTCCAAGGAAAAGTACGAAAGGACAAAGCCGCACGTCAACATCGGCACCATCGGTCACGTTGACCACGGCAAGACAACACTGACCGCAGCAATCACCAAAGTCCTGGCAGAGAAGTTGGGCAAAGGTGATGTCAAAGGATTTGATCAGATCGACAACGCACCAGAAGAGCGCGAGCGCGGCATTACCATTGCGACCGCCCACGTCGAATATGAAACAGAACACCGTCACTATGCACACGTTGATTGTCCAGGTCATGCCGACTACGTCAAGAACATGATTACCGGAGCCGCCCAGATGGACGGAGCCATCCTGGTTGTCTCAGCAGCTGATGGTCCCATGCCCCAGACCCGTGAGCATATCCTGCTTGCCCGTCAGGTTGGTGTTCCCTCCATGGTCGTGTTTTTGAATAAAGCAGACATGGTTGATGACGAAGAACTCCTCGAGTTAGTCGATATGGAAATCCGTGAGCTTCTTTCCAGTTACGACTTTCCTGGTGATGATATTCCAGTCATTGCAGGTTCCGCCCTCGCCGCCCTCGAAGGCCGCGACGACGAAATCGGCAAAGACAAAGTCCTTGAGCTCATGGAAGCTGTCGACAGCTATATTCCCGAGCCCGAGCGTGCCATTGACCGACCCTTCCTGATGCCAGTCGAAGACGTCTTCTCCATCTCTGGACGCGGCACCGTTGCCACTGGTCGGATCGAGCGAGGCATCATCAAAGTTCAAGAAGATGTCGAAATCGTCGGAATGAAAGAAACCCAGAAAACCGTCGTCACCGGAGTCGAAATGTTCCGTAAGCTCCTCGATCAAGGACAAGCCGGCGATAACTGCGGTATCCTTCTCCGTGGACTCAAGCGCGATCAAATCGAGCGTGGACAAGTGCTGGCCAAACCCGGTAGCATCACCCCACATACCAAGTTTAAGGCCGAAGCCTATATCCTCACCAAAGAAGAAGGTGGTCGTCATACCCCATTCTTCAAAGGGTATCGTCCCCAGTTTTACTTCCGCACCACTGATGTAACTGGAATCGTAGAACTGCCCGAAGGTGTTGAGATGGTTATGCCTGGTGATAATATTGCCATGACAGCAGAGCTGATCACCCCGATCGCCATGGATAAAGAACTACGCTTTGCTATCCGCGAGGGTGGCCGCACTGTCGGTGCTGGCGTGGTGAGTGAAGTTATCGAGTAATAAGA
>JASJGT010000119.1:0-7336 GCA_033791405.1 Desulfuromusa sp. | reverse complement strand
AATCTGATGCGTGTCAATTCTGATTCGTTCAGTAAAGCTGTGCAGATGGGGTGAAGTATAAAGTCCTGCAGGCACTCCTGCAGCATGAAAAATATTGGCTAATGCCGCGGCAGTGGAACCCTTCCCATTGGTTCCCGCAATATGAATAATCCGCAAGGAATCCTGCGGGTTTCCGACTCGGGATAAAATCTCCCGGGTAGTTTCCAACCCAAGTTTGATACCGAAAAACTGCAGTGAATAGAGGTACTCAAGGCTTTTTCGATAGTTAGTATCCATCATATTCATTTAAGGTCATAAGATGGACGCCATCAATTCTTGGTGAAAATACGCAGTAACTGAGACAGTTTCTGCTTCATCTCCTTCCGCGGGATAATCATATCGACCATCCCATGCTCAAGCAGATACTCAGAACGTTGGAACCCCTCTGGAAGAGTCTGACGAATCGTCTGTTCAATAACCCGCGGGCCAGCAAAACCGATCAGGGCACGTGGCTCGGCAATATTCAGGTCCCCAAGCATAGCAAAACTGGCTGTAACACCACCCGTGGTCGGATCAGTCAGCACTGAAATATATGGGATTCCGGCTGCCTTCAGCCTCGCCAAAGCAGCACTGGTCTTAGCCATCTGCATCAGCGACATAATACTTTCCTGCATCCGTGCTCCACCAGAGGATGAGAAAATCAACACCGGAGTATTGGTCTCCAACCCTTTTTCAATTGCCCGGGTGATCTTTTCACCAACCACCGAACCCATGCTACCCCCCATAAAAGAGAAATCAAAAACCGCAACCACCACTGGCAATCCATCTAAATGACCTTCGCCACAGATAACCGCATCACCATCACCAGCTTTTTTGATTGCGGCCTTGATCCGATCTTTGTATTTCTTGGTATCCTTGAAATCAAGAAAGTCGACTGAACGCATTTTTGCATCCATCTCGACAAAAGTTCCCTCATCGAGAATCAGGTCAATTCTCTCACGGGCACCAATCCGAAAATGGTAGTCACATTTAGGGCAAACATTGAGGTTCCGTTCAACCTCTTTGGCATAGATAATTTCCTGACAGTTTTTACATTTTGTCCAGACACCCTCAGGCACCTTTACATTTTTCTTCTCAACGGAAGCGGTCAACGCTTTTTTCGTACGAAACCAGGCCATGAAACATCCTTTTAGTTTGCACCAGAAGCTAAATATTAGGTCATTAGTGCTATTCAGCTAGTGGGTGCAGTAAGTCCATGCTTAAGTTCAGCGATAAATTTTGTAACTTTGGGCAACAATTCTGCACTTTGCCCATTTTCTTCAATTATTTTAACTAATGCACTGCCAACGACAACCCCGTCAGCAAAAACTCCAACCGTCTTAGCATCCTCAGCGGTGGTAATTCCAAAACCGACCCCAACCGGAACATCGGTCATCTTTTTTAGTTCTTCAACGGCACCCCGGATGTCTCCGGGAGAGATCTTTTGTGCTCCGGTGACTCCGGTCATTGAAACATAATAGAGATAGCCCTTAGCCGCTGCCGCCAAACGTTTCATCCGGCCAAGTGGAGTTGTCGGAGCCAGGAGTGTAATCAAATCAATTTCAGCTTCCTGCATCACCGTACTGATTTCAGTTATTTCTTCCGGTGGCAGGTCGACCAGCAACAGCGCATCGACACCAGCAGCAGCAGCGTCTCGGGCAAAACGTTCAGCGCCATAACAAAAAATCGGATTATAATAGCCCATCAGGATTAAGGGAATCTGGGTGGTTTTTCGAACATCAGTCACCAGTTGCAGAACCCCGGCAAGGGTTGTCCCCGCTGCGAGGGAACGCTCCGAGGCTGCCTGAATGGTCGGCCCATCAGCCATAGGATCAGAAAAGGGAACCCCCAACTCAATCAGGTCGGCACCAGCTTCAGCCAAAGTGAGAACCAGTTTCGCAGTCATAGCCAAATCAGGATCACCCGCAGTAATAAATGGAATCAGAGCCGTTTCCTGACGCTGTTTTAATCCTGCAAAGGCTGCTTCAATCCGTGACATTCTATTCATTTCTGTTAGCAAAAGTGGCTGGTTCAACCAAAGATTTGACCCGAAACTTTAATTCTAATTGATTACCGACCCTGTTTTCAATCCTTTTTTCGGTCAACTGACAAACTAATACAGCCTGATAGATCATTTTTTTTGCTTAGCCGTCTTCTGGATTTTTCCAGGACATCAGTCCTTTGAGACTGGTTTCTCTGGTTTACCCTTGGGGCGCCGCCTTGGCCGAATGCGTTTTCTCTGCCCAGCAGGTTTTTCCACTGGGGGTCGTTTCCGTTTTGGCTGGGCGCGCTTGTAAGTGAAACAGAAATCTTCGTCCAGAGGCATCTCACTGGGGATTCTACAACCGAGATAATCTTCAATCTCCGCCAATATATAAACCATTTCTTCATCGGCAAAGCTGATTGCCTTACCACGTGCACCAGCCCGTGCTGTCCGCCCGATCCGATGGACATAATCTTCGCGATCCTGAGGGAGATCATAGTTGATCACATGAGTCACATTATCAACATGAATTCCTCGGGATGCAACATCGGTTGCAACCAGATGTGTCAAGCTGCCAAGTTTGAACTGATCAAGAATCCGCATCCGTTTTTTCTGGGGAATGTCACCGGACAACACCGCACTGGAGGCACCATTAACCTGCAGCAGGGCATTCAGCCGTTCAGCTTCTACCTTGGTATTAACAAACAGCATCACCCGCTCCATTCCGGCGTCCCGTTTCATCAAACCAAGCAACAGGGCAAATTTCTCCCGCCGGGATACATGATAAAGGATCTGATCTATACCGTCTGCCGTTACCTGCTCCGGGGCTATCTCAACCCGCTCTGCGAGATTCATAAATTCGTAAGCAAGTTCCATCACCTGCGGCGACAGGGTTGCAGAGAAAAGCATCGTCTGGCGTTTTTCAAATGGTGGAAGTTGTCGCAGAATGTAGCGCAGATCTTTAATGAAACCCATGTCAAACATGCGGTATGCTTCATCAATCACCAGTGCCTCAACCCGGCTCATTGAAAACACCCGCTGCTTGAAATAATCGATCAAGCGTCCCGGTGTGGCGACAATAATATCGACACCATCTTTGAGCGCCTGTCGCTGTTTCTCGTAATCAACACCACCAAAGATTGGTTGCACTTTGATCCCAGTATGCTTGCCAAGCAGCTCAGCATCCTTACAGATTTGCACCACCAGTTCACGGGTCGGTGCCATCACTAAAGCGCGAGGGTTATTGCTGGTCACGTTTTTGTTATCAAGTAAACGACAGAAGAGAGAAATCAGAAAAGCTGCTGTTTTACCCGTACCGGTCTGTGCTTGAGCAGCAACATCTTTTCCGGACAAAGCCAGGGGGATCGATTCTTCCTGTACCGGGGTCAGCAATTCGAACCCAGCAGTGGAAACTCCCTGTTGGATGACATCCGGCAGATTTAATTCGGTGAATTTCATTATAGTTCAACCCCTAAAGCATCAGCGACTGTGTGGATATCTTTATCCCCGCGTCCTGACAAATTGACTAGCAAAATTTTATCGGACGATAGCGTTGGTGCAAGCTTCATCACCTGGGCAATCGCATGGGCACTTTCTAGAGCGGGGATAATCCCTTCAATGTGGGTCAATTTCTGAAAAGCCTCCAGCGCTTCGGTGTCAGTAATCGATACATATTCAGCTCTTTCAATATCTTGTAAATGGGCATGTTCAGGACCAACACCCGGATAGTCAAGACCCGCTGAAATAGAATGAGCATGTTGGATCTGACCATCATCATCTTGTAATAAATAGGTTTTATTCCCGTGCAGGACTCCGGGGGAGCCAGCAGAAATTGATGCGGCGTGTTTACCGGTTTCAATACCAAATCCGGCCGCTTCAACACCGAGAAGCTTGACTGAAGAATCCTCGATAAATGGGTAGAACAACCCCATCGCATTGGATCCACCACCGATACAGGCAATTGCCACATCGGGCAAACGACCTTCTGCTTCATGTAGCTGCTGTTTGGCTTCTATGCCGATAACCGACTGAAAATCCCGCACCAACAGCGGGTAAGGATGAGGGCCGGCAACGGTACCAATCACATAAAAAGTATCGCGGACATGGGTCACCCAATGGCGCATGGCATCGTTCATGGCATCTTTCAAGGTTGCCGTCCCACTGGTGACTTCATGCACTTTAGCACCGAGCAATTTCATCCGGAAGACGTTCAGGGATTGACGACGGATATCCT
The DNA here is from genome assembly GCA_033791405.1 of Desulfuromusa sp. GTDB lineage: Bacteria > Desulfobacterota > Desulfuromonadia > Desulfuromonadales > Geopsychrobacteraceae > Desulfuromusa. Next base: position 3,101 of record JASJGT010000119.1, on the reverse strand, counting down.
CCTTGCCCATGAAGACTTCACATTCCATTCCAAACAAGGCAGCAACAGTTGCAGTAGCAACACCGTGTTGACCTGCCCCCGTCTCGGCAATAACTTTCTTTTTTCCCATCCGCCGCGCCAGTAAAATTTGGCCAACGGTGTTGTTGACCTTATGGGCACCGGTATGATTCAAGTCTTCCCGTTTGAGATAAATTTTTGCTCCACCTAACTCCTTAGTCAGCCGCTCAGCAAAATAGAGGGGACTGGGTCGACCGACGTAATGTTTTAAATAATACTCAAATTCCTGCTGGAATTCTGGATCCTGACTGGCTTCTGTATAGGCCTGTTCCAGCTCCAGCAGTGCCGGCATCAGAGTTTCAGCGACATAACGACCGCCATATTGACCAAAATGGCCACGTTCATCAGGATATTGATAGTTCATATAAGTGTCCTGTCATGCGTCAACTGCCATATCAGAGCCACGCAAAAGCGTCAAGACAAGGCGCGGGTCGCAGAGAATGGTGCACCCTTGTCAAGATCCGCAACGCCGTATTGGCGTGTTTGCGTGGCTCCCGCAGGGCAAGGCGAGAAACGGCCACCTGCGGTGTTGCGCTCATTTGAATTAAAGTATTAGTCCTGCACTCGCGGGCCTTGCATCTGACCGTTTCTCGCCTTGCTGAATGCGGTAGTTGCCGCATGACAGGACACTGCTTTCACTTGCTGAATAAACTTGCGTATTTTATTGTGGTCTTTGTGCCCAGGAGATTCTTCGACACCACTGGAAACATCGACAGCATAGGGATTGACCACCTGTATCGCTTGCGCAACATTGTCCGGGTTCAACCCACCAGCTAAAATTATTGGTAGACGTCCCGTCAGCTTTTTTGCCAACTGCCAGTCAAAACTTTCACCGGTACCACCATACTGCTGATCGCTCCAGGCATCCAGAAGTAATGCTGATACTTGATAGTTGCCGATCGCAGCCAAAGAGTCTGCACCCTTCACTCGTACTGCCTTAATGACTGGGTATGGATTAAAGCTACAATCTTCCGGCAACTCGTCACCATGAAGTTGAACAACCCTTAATCCTGCCATTCGCATCGTTTGGCTCACTGTGTCAGGAGCAGCATTGACAAACAAACCAACCGTTGTCACAAAAGGGGGTAACTCTGAAACAATCTGTGCAACTTTTTCTGGATGAATATAACGCGGGCTCTTTTCATAAAAAACAAACCCGAGAGCATCAGCACCAGCAGTAACAGCACAGAGGGCATCTTCCAGATTGGTAATCCCACAAATTTTGATCCGGGTTGCCGCCATAAACGTTATCCGTTCCCCAGCAAAGAACGTAATTTCACCTCTATATCGGTTTCTCGCATTAAACTTTCACCGATCAAGAAAGCACCAGCACCAGCCTGTTGCAACCGTTCGATATCAGCCCGGCTATGAATTCCGCTCTCGGCAACGGCTAATTGATTATGTGGAATTTTTCCTGCCAGCTGTTCAGTCACACTCAGATCGGTGACAAAAGTTTGCAGATCCCGATTATTAATGCCGATCAAATCAACCGGCAGTTGCAGCGCACGCTGCAGCTCTGCAGCATTATGCACTTCCAACAGAGTATCAAGTTCCAGCTCAGTTGCCAATTCTGCCAGCTCCAGCAGCTGTCCATCTCCCAACGCGGCCGCGATCAGAAGAATCGCATCAGCACCAGCAACCCGCGCCTGGAAAACCTGATAGGGATCGATAATAAAATCCTTACGCAACAAGGGTAACTCAACCTGCGCCCTAATCTGCCCGAGATACTCGAGAGAACCATAAAAATAGTGTTCATCGGTCAATACCGAAAGACAGCTGGCCCCACCCCGCTCGTAATCGCAGGCTATGGCTATCGGATCAAACTCTTCGCGGATAATTCCTTTTGAGGGAGATCCTTTTTTCACTTCGGCAATGATAGCGGTTCCAGATGCGGCAGATTGACGTAGGCGCTCAGCAAATCCCCTGGTTGGCTCGGAATCCACCATCATCTTTTTTAATTCAGTCAGCGGCTGCCGGATCTGATCCGCAGCAATTTCTGTATGTTTCGTCTGGAGTATCTGATCAAGAATCATCAATTAATGGTCTCGCAAAAGATGGTTAAGAAAAGGTGGCTAAGCAAAAAATTTGTCCTGCAAGGCGTAGTGTTTTTCAGGGGTAAAGACATACATAAAGTATGTCGAGATCCTGAAAAAACACTGTAACGCAGCAGGGCGGACTTTTTGCGACGCCATCATTGATTGGTTATCTTGATTAACGCATCAAGTGTCGCTTTGGCACGACCGCTCTCAACCGCATCACGAGCCTTCTCAATCCCGGCATCCACATCGGTCGCCAACCCAGCGGCAACCAGAGCGTAGGCACTGTTCAATAAAACAATATCCAATTTTGCCCCGGTTTGTCCGGAAAGAACTGATTTAACAATTTCTGCATTCTGTTCGGCATCACCACCTTGAAGGTCATGTAATCGGCAGCGTTTGAACCCAAACTGTTCCGGGGCGATGGTTTGCACCTCAATATTGTTGCCACTGATTGCTGCCACCAGGGTGGTTCCCGTCAGAGTAATCTCATCCATACCGTCCGAACCATGGACGACAAAGCCACGCCGGCAACCGAGACTGAGAAGAGCCTGCGCTAAGGGTTCAACCAGATCCTTATTGAATACTCCCAAAACCTGCCGATCTGCTCCAGCTGGATTCGTCAATGGGCCAAGAATATTAAAAATTGTCCGGATACCGATTTCCCGCCGCGGACCAATGGCATATTTCATAGCGCCATGCAAAGCAGGAGCAAACAACAAACCGACACCGGTTTTTTCAATCGATTCGGCAACCTGCTCGGGCGGAATATCGAGTTTGACCCCCAGTTTTTCCAGCACATCAGCACTACCACAGGAGGAAGAGATACTCCGATTACCATGCTTGGCAACTTTTGCGCCGCATGCTGCAACAACAATAGCGACAGTTGTGGAGATATTAAAGCTCTTCGTTCCGCTGCCACCGGTGCCGCAAGTATCAAGAATGGTCTCCCGATCAACATTGATATCATCCCGATCGATATCGACCACATCACCAACCCGGATCGGG
>JASJGT010000118.1:0-4555 GCA_033791405.1 Desulfuromusa sp. | reverse complement strand
GCCCATATCCGCAATACCGCCATCCGAAACCATGTCCCGGAAGTCACCACCCCCGCCGCCGCGCTGGCCGCTGACAAGGGGAACGCCGCCCGAAAACGGGGACAGGAAGCACTGTGCACGCTGCAGTCCTATGTGCGGGCACTGAAGTGAACGGAGGTCGGAGGTCGGAGGTCGGAGGTCGGAGGTCGGAGAAAAAAAATCCGCTGATGAACGCAGTGTCAACTCTTTTTACTTTTCCTGACCTACTACTTGAATTGACAAGATTGACATTTAGGTCAGGACATCGCTTGCATTATGGTATCACAGATTATCAGAAAACATTTTCACCCCTGATGGAGACATCCAAGAAATCCACCATCACTTTTCACCTGTGATATCAAATTGAAAGTAAACAAATCATCGAAAAAGGCCAACCACCAGATATAGTGGTCGGCCATTTTTATGCCCATGCGGTCACTAATAGCAGATATGTCAGGTTTCATTAATAGTGTTGTATGTTTTGGCTATTGTTAAATCAATCACTATCCATCAATCGATTTCCCTACAAAAAAACAGACGGGGATTGTATATGGCAATCCCCGTCTATCAGAAAATTCCACAACAGAGAAATAATGGTCGGAGTGTGCACGACAAACAACATGATTAAGTTTGCCGTTCTTCGTAATATGGGCGAATGATCAGGAGCTTATGCGTTTGGATTTTTTCGTTTATGAAAAATACATCCCAATCCTGATTTCAGGGTTAAGCCAAGACATTCATTGCAAGAAATGCAGTGTGCTGGGGAAAGGTCGCCGTCTAACCATCTGCTGACCAAATGAGGCTCCCGGATAAAGGGTCGACTCATGGAAATCGCATCTATCTTTTCCAAGGCCTTTGAAATTTTCAAAGGGCTGCGCCATCCTTCAACAGAAATGACAGGACACTTGACCATCTCTTTGATCTGCAATGGATATTTTAACAAAGACCCTTCCTTAAACGGTGCTGGAATGATGTGGTCCCAGCCATCTTTTACAGCGCCCTCCGGGGTGCCGGCACTAACCTCGATTGCATTTATGCCAAGATCATCAAGCGCCAACGCTACTTGTGCAGCCTCTTGTGGTTCTACACCACCAGGGAACCCATCATAGGCACTCATTTTGATAAATATCGGATAATCGAAGCCTACTTCTCCACGAATTGCTTCATATATCTGGTACAACAATAAGGCACGATGCTTAAGAGAACCGCCGTACCGGTCTTTGCGCCGATTGCGCGATATACTTAAAAATTGGTTGATAAGGTACCCGTGAGCAGCATGAATCTGTACTGCATTGAATCCAGCTTCCTTGGCTCTAAAAGCCGCTTTTGCATAATTTTCGACAATTCTCAGAATTTGGCCTTTACTCAATTCAACAACTGGATGGCCACATACCGGATCGATCATCGCTGAAGGGCCCAACAGAGCTTCTTTTTCTTTTATTATATCCGTGTTTATCGTGGAGCCACAGTGCAATAACTGAGCAGCTATGATACCTCCAGCCTTATGAACATCATCACACAGGTGACTTAGTGGTTTGATAAGCCGGTCATTGTCCATTCCTGTTGTGTTTTTTCCCCATCTGCCCTCGTGACTGATATAAGCTGTACCGGCTACTATCAGTCCCACTCTTCCTCTTGCGAGATCAACAAGGACATCAATCAATCCTTGAGTGGGAGCCCCGTCATCAGTCGATAAAGTCTCATCTGTTGCGCTCCGCACTATACGATTCCTAATTTGTAGGTTTCCCATCTCCCAAGGTTGGAATAGTATATTCATTTTGTTATCTCAATTAATGCATGCCGCTTTGGGTCATGAAAAAAGTCAACTTTCAATTTCTACCAACCGTAAACTATTGCCAATAGTGTACAGGTCAAAGCCATTGATCTCAACTGAACAATAAATTCGGCATTCCACATGAAAGTCGGGACTGGTTATCGGAGAAATTTGCCTGCGCCTACTGAAATATAGATTTGTCTATCTCACGAAAAACGGTATTATGGAAATTACAGCTTTCTTGCCACTAATTTAAGTTATGACGAATACTTAGAATCTGCATTGAGCAACTGGATATCATTGGCTCTTTGAACCGCGATAGCGAGCGCATTCCCCGTCGTTTGAGGCGGGGAAGGTTCAATCACAGCCAGGCTACAAACCCATTAGCGATCCTTAGTTTAAACGCCGAGATCACGTTTCATTTTCCCGCGACCCTACAAAAACTTTAACAAGCAACGTAAAAAGTCCTCCAACCGCTCCATTCACGAGCAACACGCAAAAAAGTTCACCGATGCCGCCGATTTTTTGGTAAACCAAAGATTCTCCAGCTGATGGGGGCCGCCTACAATTCTTTCAATGACACGCCATGCGTTTAAGAATACAACTTTTGCCACAGCAAATAATCCACCCCTGTCATTGCAATCAGGCTGGATGAGGACATCAGCCCAAAAAGGGCGAACGTTTTCATATTACGCAGGACAACCGCTTTGGATGGGTAAATAGTCTGAGGCCCAGGCGGGACAATCATTTCATATGCTATTTGCCCAACATGTCCGCGATCGATTCTTGATCGTACCACCGGCCGGCTGCCATCACACCGAGGATGTTGCGGGCATTGGATATATCATCCAGCGGGTTTTGTGCCAGCAGGAGTAAATCCGCTCTTTTTCCGGGCACGATGGTTCCAAAATCATCCTGCCCATTCATCCGTTGCACGATTTTCGAGGCAACGACGGTCCCCGCGGCAAGGGCTTCATAAGGGGTAAACCCATTTTCAACCAGGATCCTGAGCTCATCATGCAGGGAGAACCCCGGTACGGCACCCATGGTGCCGGTTCCGGCATCTGTAGACAGCAACAATGGGATTTTTATCGCTTTCAAAGCAACCAGTAGTTTCTTGTCCAGGAGGTACTTAAAGGGCGCAAATACCTCGCCGTCCATGAACTGCAGTTGATGCTTTTCCCGGCCATTTCGAAACCGTTCCAGATAACTTGACGGCAAGTAGCGGTTTTCCGGTTTTTCCAGAAAACCATCCGGGTCGAATAATTTCTGAACGATAAGATCGTCAATCACCAAGGTGGTGCAAACCGAAACCGGTTTGTCTTTGAGCTTATCTACGAGCGCTGCGACCATCGCATCAATTTTCCGCTCTTGTTCCCGGGAGCTAACATCAAGCAAAGGGCCAAATCGACCGAACGTGGTCTGAATGACATAGGACATCCACTCACCTTCGCTTTTGAAATAACGTTGGTGATCCAAATCGGAAAACTCCCATATCAACTCCTCAATATGGGCAATTTCATTCATGCCATCCGCCAGGATACCGTCCAAACCAACCTGAAACGGGATGTGCCCGGCAGTGTAAATGTTGAGCTTTTTGGCCGTGGACAAGATCGAATGGTATTCCTGCCTGTCCACAAAAGAGTATATTTTGATAAAATCGAAATGCTGGTATTTTTGCTTGATAACGATCTGTTCTGGGTTTTCTTTGAAATGACCCCGCAGCTGCGGGCCACTGGTGAGAATACTCGGCCCGTCAAGACTACCGGATTCGATTTCCTTCCGCCATGTAAGACCGTACCGGCCGGTTTTCCCTCCCGGACCGAAACAGCGAATGGTCGTGACGCCATTGGCGAGATAAAGCTTTAAAGGCGATACTGGCCATGTGTCACTCTTCCAGTCATAGCGAAGATGCATATGCATGTCGGCCAAACCAGGCATCAGGAACGCATTATGACAATTAACCACGGTTGAATTCGGCGGGGTTTCCGTTTGGTTCGTAGGACCGATGGCAGTAATTTGATTCCCTTCGACGACCACGGTCTGGTCGGGCAATACGGTCGCGGTCGTCATGGTAATCAGGTTGGCATGAATGAATGCTGTAGGGCTTTTCTCCGAGGCAATGGCAATGCCAGTCATTTGAACCCAGAGTGTCCACATGGCGATTATGCATGTCAGACGCAATAGAGGGCCAGTCGACATAAAAGACCTCCCTTCAGTAAAAAATACCGATTTGAGGATTAGCCTCAGAAAGCCTTTGTAATGCAGAGATCTTAAAGAATACCGTGGGCCGGGAAATTTTGTCAAACTACAGGATAGACCATTAGAATTGGGTAATCTGCCTCGATTCAGCTATTGTGTCATTCGCCCGCCGCCACTTTTTTCAACCGGTAATGAGATACCATCCATTCCTCGCCCTTGGCATATCCCCACAGTTCACTGCAGGCCATGAAAAAGATCCGCCAGCGCTGAAACCACAATGCTGCATCCTTTTGGCCATAAACATCCGCCATGATCGGAATGATTGAATCTTTCCGGGCGTCCATATTGGCCAGCCAGGCATCGGCGGTTCTGCGGTAGTGGCTGCCATTGATCCGCCAGTGTTTTTCAACCACGAGGTGCTTCTGGAAATTGAATATCAGGTCATCTGAGGGCATCATCCCACCGGTAAAAAAGTATCGTCCCATCCAGTTGTCGTCACCCTCGGTTTCAAATGGATACGCATAACGGCTGTGGGTGAAGATGTGAATGAACACCCGGCCA
>JASJGT010000117.1:0-2919 GCA_033791405.1 Desulfuromusa sp. | reverse complement strand
CAGCAGATCCGTTATTCTGGATCCACCTGAATATTGATTTTCCTTTCAATCTTAAAGGGATCGTATATTTTCCCCACCTGACCAATGAGTTTGATGTCACTAAGAGTCATATCAATCTTTATTGTAATCAGGTGTTTGTCTCTGATAACACCCCGGAGTTGATTCCTGAATTTCTGACCCCGCTTCAGGGGTGCCTGGATGCACCTGATTTGCCTCTCAACGTTTCTAGAAGTTACTTGCAGAATGATCCTCAAGTCCGTAAGATCCGTGAGGTTATCAGTGGACGGGTGGCAGCTAAAATTGTTGACCTTGCTAAAAATGATCGTGAAGCATTTGAGCCGATCTGGGAAGATATCCATTCCTTTGTTAAATATGGGATGATGCGTGAGGATAAATTTTACGAGAAGGTGAAGGATCAAGTTATTTATCATGCAACTGGAGAAGACAAGTTCACGACTCTGCCGGATTATCTTGAACGTGCTAAAGAGAAACATGAAAACAAGGTTTATTATGCCAATAATGAAGGGACACAGGCGACCTATCTGAAATTGTTCAAATCTCAGGGGATGGAAGCACTGATTCTGGATGCGATGATTGACAATCACTTTATCCAGTTCCTCGAATCTAAAAATACTGAGATCAAATTTGAGCGAGTTGACTCAGATATTACCGAAAATCTGCTTGAAGCTGATCCCTCTAATAAAATTGTTGAAGGTGCTGATAATAAAACCAAAGGGGAACGGATCGAGCAAATCTTTAAGGATGGCCTTGATGAGATCAAGGGGCTAACAATTCGGATCGAAACCCTTAAGGATGATACTGTCCCGGGGATGATTCTTCTCAATGAGCAGTCACGCCGCTTTAAAGAGATGACCAACATGATGGGGCAGGGGGAGATGCCCGATATGTTTTCTGATCATACTCTGATGGTCAATACTGCCAGCCCTGCGGTTGAAAAGATTCTTAAGTTGCAGGAGGAGGGCAATTCAGAATCAGCTGATATGCTGATCGAACAAATTTACGACCTTGCCATGTTGTCACATCAGGCGATCAGTAAAGAGCGGATGGCTGGGTTTCTTGAGCGGAGTGGTAAGTTGCTTGGGATGATCTGATAGCAACCAGAATCAACGTAAAACTATAAAATATTACAGAAAAGCCGGGTCAGAGTGCCCGGCTTTTTTATTGTTCCAACTGTCCTGTTTGTCTTAATGCTTCATATAGAATAATTGCTGCTGAATTCGCCAGATTTAAACTCCGGACGTCTGGGGAGAGGATTGGGATCAGTATTGCTTGTGCTTTTTCTTCTTCCAGTAAATCTTCTGGTAATCCCAGCGTTTCCTTACCGAAAACAAAAAAGTCACCTGGACTATAGTTGATGCTGGTGTAGTTTTGTTGAGCCTTTTTGGAGGTATACCAGAATCGACCCTGTGGATACTCTTGCTGTAATTGTTGCAAAGAATCCCAGCGATGCAGTTTTACTGCAGGCCATTAGTCCAAACCTGCTCGTTTCATATGTTTGTCATCAAGGGAAAAACCGAGTTTGCCTACCAAATGGAGATGAGACCCTGTTCCCGCACACAGGCGTCCGATATTCCCTGTGTTTGGTGGAATCTCTGGTTCAATCAGGACAATATGGAAAGGTTCTTGGTTCTGCATAGCGCGGAAAGATAGCACAATGGTGCGGATGATGAAAGGTTGGCAAATTTAAAAGATTTCTATTATCTCAGCAGTTTCCAATTCAGACTCGCGTCTTTCTTCACCACTGTAAAGGGATATTGAACTGCCAGTACGAATATTGTCAGCAGAAGCGTTGACCCAGCCATTGCTTCGTTTGAATTTCAGGATTTCGTGATCATCAATAAGTTTGGATAGTATGAAATCTTTGACTAAATCGTGTTTACCATTCGGGTAAATAACCGGGATCAGCATTTGCAGGGCTCCTTCAAGTATCAATATATTCAGATAACATGCCCCCCTCGACTCAATATTATAAAGTTATATGCCTATGCAATAATTCTGCCTCTTTTGTATCCTATCGATTTATAAAGACTTTATGATTGGAAAGTTTAGACTGTCGGAAAAGTTTACAGTTGGTGTTGAAGATTTGCAGGCAATAAAAAACCGGGGACAGAAAAAAATGGTGTCCCCGGTCAGTGATATTGGTAAGTAAGTTACTTTTGACTAGCCGCTAAAGCTTGAGCAACATCAGCAATCAGATCATTAATATGTTCAATGCCAATCGATAGACGAATCATTCCGGGATCAACCCCCGCTGAGCGTTGTTGTTCTGCCGATAATTGCCGATGGGTGGTGCTGGCGGGGTGGAGAACTCCGGAGCGGGCGTCACAAACATGAATCACCAGAGCAATCAACTGGCAGGCTTCCATGAATTTTTTACCTGCTTCCTGCCCCCCTTTTATCTCAAAGGTTATGACGCCACTACAACCTTTTGGCAGATATTTGCAGGCGTTAGAATAGCTGAGATGGCTTTTCAGCCCGGGATAATTGACCTTGACGACCGCCGGGTGTTGGTCCAGGTATTCAGCCAGTGTTTGAGCATTGCTGCTGTGACGTTCCATTCGCAAGGGGAGCGTTGTTAATCCATTATCGATTAGGAAACTGTTCTGTGGTGCCGGACAGCAGCCAAGGTCGCGCATATACTGAACCCTAGCTTTAACGATATAAGCTAGGGAACCGAACTTTTCCGTGTATTTTAAACCGTGATAACTGGGGTCAGCATCCGTCATCTCTGGAAATTTACCATTGTTCCAGTTGAAATTACCGCCGTCAACAATAACGCCACCGAGGCTGGTTGCGTGGCCATCAAAGTACTTGGTTGTTGAATGGACAACAATATTGGCTCCAAACTCCAACGGCTTGCACAAGTATGGCGTGGCAAAAGTATTATCGATGATCAGG
>JASJGT010000116.1:0-9481 GCA_033791405.1 Desulfuromusa sp. | reverse complement strand
CTCCCCGGCAAATTTCAGATCCTGAGGGATTGCACCGACCGAAGCAAACTGAAAAATCTGGTTGTCACAACCAATTTCTGTGCGTCCTTCAATGACGGCATGGGGACCGATCGTTGTCCCTGCGCCAATTCTGACATGTTCTCCAATAACCGCATAAGGGCCAACCGTCACTGAGGAATCCAGTTCAGCGCCGGGAGCTATGATTGCTGTCGAATGGATCATAGTTTCTCCAATTTACTTCTTTGCAAAAGTCGCCATCAAGTTCGCCTCGGTAACCAAGGTATCACTGACGTAGGCCTTGCAACTAAACTGGTAAATACCCCGCCGTTTTGAAAGTAATTCCACCTCCATGCGCAGAACATCACCAGGGACAACTGGTTTACGAAACCTGGCCTTATCAATACCGACAAAGTAAGTGACCCGATCATCGCCGATTTTATCGATAACTGACACATAGGCGCCACCGACCTGCGCCATGGCTTCAACAATCAATACCCCAGGCATAACCGGATGCTCTGGGAAGTGCCCTTGGAAAAAAGGCTCATTGACAGTCACATTCTTATAGCCATTCACTTTAACACCCTCTTCAATTTCTTCAATGCGATCAACCAGAAGAAAAGGGTAACGGTGTGGTAAAGTTTTCATAATCTGCTGAATATTCATGACAAGCATATCAATTCTCCTTTAACAGCGCCTCGAGTTCCTCCAGGCGCTTCTTCATTTTTTGCATATCTTTACGCATTTCCGGAAGTTTTGGCAAAGTCATTGTCGCCCGAAGCCATTGTTTATGTGGCATCAGCGGCAAACCTGATAAAATCTGATTTGAATCCACGTTTCCAGTCGCACCGCCCCTGCCGCCAATCATAACGTTGTCCCCTACTTTTAAATGGCCGGCAACAGCTGCCTGCCCCCCAAAAGTGCAGTGGTTACCAATCGTCACACTACCGGCAATACCAGTCTGAGAAACCAGGATACAATCTTCTCCAACATTTACATTATGGGCAATCTGGACCAAATTATCGAGCTTTGTGCCCCGACGAATTCTAGTTTCACCAAGAGCTGCCCGGTCAACGCAACTATTGGAGCCAATCTCCACATCATCTTCCAACACGACAATTCCCACCTGAGGAATTTTATAATAACTTTCACCGTCAGGAGCAAAACCGAAACCATCGGAACCGATCACAACAGCAGGTTGTAAAATAACCCGATCACCGATACGACAACCTTCACGAACAATCGACTGGGCATGCAGTAAACAATCCTGACCAATGGTTACATCATCGTAAATAACAACCCCTGGATAAAGGGTTGAACCAGCACCAATACTGACACCTTCACCTACCACACAGCCAGGATAAACTGTCGCAGTTTTATCAACTATAGCAGAATCAGCAACCCAGGCACCTGGCATGGTTCCCTTAACCGGCCTTTTTGAGATCTGCAGGAAGGTAAGGATTTTAGCAAATGCCAGATAAGGATTTTTACATACGATCAGATCCGTACCCGGAGCATCGACTCCGGGTGCGAGAATCACTGCTGACGCCTGACAATCATTGAGTTTTGCCAGATACTTGGGGTTGGCAACAAAGGTGATGTCTCCCTGTTGAGCCAGATCAATTGGCGCAACTTGAAAAATATCCAGATCGGCATCACCTCTAAGCTCACCACCGACCAAATCTGCTAACTGCTGCAATTTTGCCATGAAAAAATCCTTCGACAACTATTCACTTTTTTAGCGATTTCAATCGGACTCTATTTGCCAGCGTCATAGGCCTTGATAAGTTTATCGGTCAAATCAACCACATCTTCAGCGACATAAACAACACCCCCCTCACTTCTTTCGACAATCATCGTATAGCCACCATCCTTGCCAAAACCTTGTAATATCCCTGTCAGATCCTTAATAATTGATTGGGTACGTTTTGAATCTTCCTGCTGCAGCTTGCGTTGCGCATCATTTTGAAATTGTTGTAGCTCAACACCTCTTTTCTGATAATCTTTGACTTTTTCAGCCTTAGCACTTTCAGAGAGAAGGTCGGCTTGCTTCTCCAGTTCTCCCTTCAATTTCAAAAATTCACCTTGTTTTATCTTAAATTCATTTTCAAGTTCTTTTGCCTGGGCAGCAATATCAGCTTTTGCTTGCGCACCAGATTTGGACAGATTTAACGCTTTTTGTAGGTCAACATAAGCAATTTTTGTTGCAGCAAAGGCTGGGGCAACAAATAAAAGTAGAGCAACTAAAGCAATAATAATTTTTTTCATGATTTTCTCCTGTAATTAAGCCTGTTAGAAGGCTCTTCCTATGGTAAATTCAAATATCGATTGTTTTTCATTGTCCCGGGGAGACAGATTATACCCCCACTCAAAACGTAATGGACCCATTGGGCTCTGCCAGCGAATTCCTGCTCCGACACTACTCCGCATATCGGAAAAATACTCTTCATCATCCGCCCAGGCATTACCAGTATCGTAAAATATAACTCCTTTCAAACCCAGATCTTTGACAATCGGAAATAAATATTCAAAGTTGAAATAGCCCATCTTCTCGCCACCAATAAAATTACCATTTTCATCGGTCGGGCTAACCTCTCGATTTTCAAAGCCACGGAGGGTTCTGATACCCCCTAAGAAAAACTTTTCCGTGATCGACACATCGTCGCTGTTTGTTGATACAACGTAGCCCATCTCTCCGTGAATGGAAAAGACAGTCCCCCAGAATAGCGGGAAAAAATGTCGATGCTCAGCGATTGACTTGACAAAGTCTTCCGTACCACCCAGGCCGGCATATTCCAGACTCAATTTAGTAATCCCACCCCGACTGGGATCCTGATAAAAATCAGTACTGTTTCGAATCCATTCTGCGGTAACTGATGAAAGTGTCGATTCACGGGCTTGGATCCATGGATCATCTTCAGCAACAATTAATGTATTAATATTTAAAATTTCCTGTTCCTCATAACGATAAGTCAAGAAAGCCTTTGAATTTCTGCTGACCGGGTGTCCAGCCCGAATTGATCCACCGGTGCGATGATCATCATAATCGTCATACTCCCTTTCCGACTTATAGATTTCGCCACCCAGCGTCCAGTCGGTGTCAAGAAAGTGCGGATCGCTGATACCCAGAGAGTAGGTCGTACTGGTTGAGCCAAAAGATCCGCTTAGACTGAGACGAACGCCATAACCCATAAAATTATCCTGGGAAAGTGATCCCTGAGCCATCAATTTTTCGGCCGAAGAATAACCAAGCCCGATTGAGAAAGTGCCAGTCGGCTTCTCAGCGACTTCAACATCAAGAATAGTTTTACTCTCGTCAGAACCTGGCTTGTTGGTTACGTTGACCTCATCGAAAAAACCCAGGTTACGAACTCTGCGGTTCGCATCCTTAACCCTTCTGGCACTAAAAAGGTCCCCCTCAAGAAGAGGTATTTCCCGGCGAATAACCTTGTCCCGAGTTTTTGTATTGCCACTGACCTCAATCCGTTCAACAGAAACCTGAATCCCCTGCTCAACTTCAAGATTCAGGTCAATCACATGTTGTTTTTTATCCTTATTCGTCAAGGGCGCTACATTAGCGTAAGCATAGCCACTGTCTGCATAGAGATCTGTCAGAGCCAGAATACTGTCGCGCAATTCTGAGCGACTGAAGATATCGCCAGGCTGTAGTTTAACTAATGGTAGTAATTTTTCTTCCGTAAACATCAGGTCACCAGAGACTTTAACTGTCCCAACGGTGTATAGCGATCCTTCATCAATTTCAATCAGGACATCCAGATATTTATCCTTAACCAGGGTCACTTGAGCCGGCTTAACCTTGACGTCCTGATAACCTTCGTCATGATAGGCAGCCTTGATCCTTTCTATATCCAAATCCATGGTATCTTTGAGATAAGCACCCCGGTCGGTAATCCAGGATAGAAACCAGCGTTCCCGAGTTTCAATTTTCTTGATCAGATCACCTTTATCAAAGATCGTATTGCCGACGAATATGATATCACGAATAAGAACCTGTTCCCCCTCAGCAATCTCAAAAGTAAGGGTCGCTTCATTCTTTACATCGGTTTGCAGTTCTGGATTAATTTTTACCGCGTGATATCCATCCTCAATGTAAGCATTTTTGATTTCTTGAATACTTTCATCAACCTTAACTCGACTATAGATTGAGGGTGTTCTCAATTTCACCAGGGGACGCAATTTTTCTTTGGAAAGTTCATCATTACCAGTAAAATTGATGCGCCGGATTAAGGGGAGTTCTTGAACGACAAAAGTGAGAATTTTTGCCCCCTGAACTTCAGTCAATTCAGCAGAAATATCGTCAAAACGATCCAACGCAAAGAGGCTGTGCATTGCTTGATCTACATCATCCAGGGAAATTGTATCACCCGGCTTGATAGAGATTGAAGCCAGAACTGAAGCTGTTTCAATCCGACTATTCCCTTCAATTTGGATGTCGGCAACCGTAAAATCCTGAGCAGTAGCAAACGTTGCTATAGATAGGAAGAAAAATATCGGTAATAATTTCTTTAACATTTGCAACCCTCAACATAGAAAAACAATAAAGGCGTAATTATAGAAAATAGCATTAAGAACATCAATTTAAATTATCTCCGGCAAGAATGCCGTCTTCGATTCGCAGGGTTCGGTCAAGACTATTCGCCAAAGCAATATTATGGGTGACAATAATCATTGTCAGACCACGAATACGGTGCATCCGATTAAGCAATAGCATGATTTCATCAGAGATACGGCTATCCAGGTTTCCCGTCGGTTCATCTGCCAGCAACAGTCGCGGTTCTCGAATCAGAGCGCGAGCAATCGCAACCCGCTGCTGTTCTCCTCCCGACAGAGCCCCTGGCTTATGAGTCAGCCGATGTTCTAAACCGACTTCCGCCAAAATTTCAGAGGCTTTTTTTGCAGCAGTAGCTCGCCCGTCACCACCGATCAGGAGAGGCATCATAACGTTTTCCAAAGCAGTGAATTCGGGTAGTAACTGATGAAACTGAAACACAAAACCAACAGTGCGATTACGAAAAGCATCAAGCTCAGCACCCCGCAACGCAAAAAGGTTATCCCCCTCAAACGATACTTCACCGGAAGTTGGATGATCCAACCCTCCGAGGATATGCATAAGCGTTGTCTTTCCAGCCCCGGATGTACCAACCACAGCAACTCGTTCACCAGCGCATATTTTTAAATTGACGCCACGAAGAACATCGATGATTCCACCAGGAGTCGTAAAACTTTTACCCAGCTCGGATACTTCAATCATCGCCTTCTCATTCATAGCGTAAAGCCTCGGTTGGATCCATCCGCGAAGCTCGCCATGCAGGATAGATAGTCGCCAGCAAGCAAATACTCATTGCCATCACTGCGACAATAACCACATCGCTGATAACAATTTCTGAAGGGAAGTGTTCCATCCCGTAGACAGCTTGATCAAAGATCCGGACATCAAAAATCTGTTCAAGAAATTTAATTGCAGCATCGGCATAGGTTGCCAGAAGAACTCCTAATGCCGTCCCTAGTCCGGTTCCCATTGTGCCAATAATGAAGCCTTCTATCATAAATATTCTCATGATACTGCGAGCATTGGCCCCCATGGCACGCAGAATAGCAATATCACGATTTTTTTCCATCACTACCATAATCAGGGTTGTCGCTATATTAAAGGCTGCCACCAGGACGATAATGCCCAGGATAATAAACAGGCCTAATTTTTCCAACTTGAGGGCCGACAGAAAAGAACCATAAATACTTTGCCAGGGCCGAATAACGGTGGGGAATTCAAACTGGGCACTCAGGGAATCGGCGACCTGGGGAGCCTGTTCATAACGATCTACTTCAAGTTCAACACCGCTGACAATCCCTTCCAAATCAAAAAAATGTTGCGCAACAGGCAGAGGGATATAGGCATAAAAGCTGTCCACCAGGCTGCTCTGCTTCTCAAAGATAGCAACAACTTGAAATGGTTTCATTTTAGGGATCATCCCAAAAGGGGTCATGGTAAATAATGGGGGGATAACATTGATAGAGTCACCAACAGCAACGCCAAGACTGCTCGCGGTATCGAGTCCAATGATAATTCCAGGTCGATCAGTTTTCGCATTAAAAAACTGTTCCGTAACCGGTTGCCCATCCAGAGTCATCAATGGTTGAAAAAAGATTTTGTGTTCCGGTTCAATCCCTTTAACACTAACCGCAGACACATTTCCTTTGGAGAGTAACATCGCCTCCTTAGAGACAAAGGGCGATGCCGAAATCACATGGGGAGTTTGTTTCGCAGCGGCTACTAACTCCTGCGGATTTTCAATCCCCTCACCAAAACGCTGGATTAATACATGAGGAACATTTCCCAGGATCTGCTGGCGCACACCATCGGTAAAACCAGTCATCACTGCCAGAACCAGAATGAGAGCAGCAACACCTAGAGTGACTCCGGCAATCGATATGAAAGATATAACTGAAATAAAGGTCTGCTTCCGCTTGGCACGCAGGTAACGGAGGCTGATAAACCATTCGTAGGACATTGTTATCCGTCGCAATTAAAAGCAAGTATTTGGCAAAAAGCCATGGGCTGGGTAAGCATAAATCAGCTGACTTCCGGGCGTAATTGAGGAAACAGAATCACATCGCGAATCGATGCAGAATTGGTTAATAACATCACCAGACGATCAATCCCGATCCCCTCACCCGCGGTTGGCGGCAACCCATATTCAAGAGCCCGGATATAATCTTCATCCATTCCATGAGCCTCTTCATCCCCGGCAGCTTTTTCCTCAAGTTGTTGAAGAAAACGTTCTTTCTGATCCAACGGATCATTAAGCTCAGAGAAAGCATTGGCGAGCTCACGACCGACAATAAACAACTCAAACCGATCAACCACATCTGGATTCTGGTCATTTTTACGTGACAATGGCGAGATTTCAGTTGGGTATTCGGTAATAAATGTTGGTTGCCAGAGTTTTGGTTCAACCACCTCATCAAAAATTTCTGCCAGCAGCTTTCCGTGACTGATTCGACCCTCTAATTCTAGTCCAAGCGATTGGGCGTAGGCAAATGATTGATCCCGATCTTCCAGAACCGCCATCTCAATAGCTCCATACTTGACAATGGATTCCTTCAGGGTGAGGCGATCCCACGGCGGTGTCAGATCAACTTCTTTCTCTCCATAAGGGATGACCAGGCTACCACAAACTTTGTTCGTCACATGGCAAACCAATTCCTCAGTAAAATCCATCATGTCATCGTAAGTCGCATAAGCCTGGTAGAATTCCATCATGGTGAATTCAGGGTTATGCTGAATTGAGATGCCCTCATTACGGAAGTTACGGTTGATCTCAAAAACTCGGTCAAAACCGCCGACAACTAAACGCTTCAGATAAAGTTCTGGGGCAATCCGTAGAAACAGATCCATCTTCAGCGTATTGTGGTGTGTGACAAATGGTTTAGCCGTTGCACCGCCGGCAATCTGATGCATCATTGGCGTTTCAACTTCCAGATAATCGCCATCAAGCATGTATTGACGGATCAGGCTGACTATCTGGCTCCGTTTACGAAACACCTCACGCACATCGGGATTGACAATCAAATCAAGATAGCGCTGACGGTAACGGGTCTCTACATCAGTTAACCCATGCCATTTCTCAGGCAGAGGCAGGAGGGACTTGGTCAGCAAGCGAATTTCAGCGGCCCGAATAGAAAGCTCATCGGTCTTAGTCCGAAAAGGGACCCCGGAAACTCCAATTATATCACCGATATCAAACTTCTTGAAATTCTCAAAAACGTCTTCACCAACCTGATTTTTCGCAACGTAAATTTGAATCCGTCCACTGCCATCCTGCAACTGTAAAAAAGCAGCTTTCCCAAAATCGCGACGTGCCATAATGCGGCCACCAATGCGATAGTTTACATCGATTTCTTCCAGTTTTTGCTTATCGTCAGTAGCATGTGCATCAAGCACCTGCTGGGAATTGTGGGTTACGACAAAATCATTGGCAAAAGGGTTGATACCGGCCGCCTGATAGCTTTCAACTTTGGCTCGCCGCTGTTGCAATAATTCGTTCAGTTCTTCCATGATTTTCAATCCTTAACAGCTTAAATTTGGAGTCGCACGATAACCTCAGAGACCAGCGCTCGTCAAGGTAGAAAGGCCTTTTGAAGGTTACAGATCACCAATGGAAATTCATTCCGGAAGAGATTGCAACAAAGGAATATTAAAGCGGTTATAAAAAGTTAGAATATCAGTCTTTCGAAGCCTGTCAGTGCGGAACGAAACTCAGCTGGGATCCGACATGGCTTACGAGTTTGATAGTTGAAACAAATCAAAGGAGTGTCCCCTTCTGCAGTTAATTCGGTATCCCGTTCGATACGGTATTCCATCACCCAGCTGGAGCGCTTCAAATCTCGCGATTTCACCCCAATTTGCAACTTATCACCCAGAAACATTTCTTGACGAAAAAAAACATGCGCTTCTGGCATAATAATCCCACACCCGCCAAGATCAATCTCAGAATAGGGGCCAAGACCAGCCAGATACGCGATCCTGGCATCCTGAAAAAAGTTCAACACAGCGGAGTTGGCAACATGCCCACCATAATTGATATCGGCAACGCCGACACGATAAGAAAACTGAAACTTAAAATCTTCCATACGACCCTTCCATCAACGTTGACACGTCATGCAAAAAAAAGTTGATCGCTGACCCAACCGTTGGTTGTGAATGGGTTGACCACAAACTGCGCAGGGATCACCACTACGGCCATAAACCTGTAACTGTTGAGTAAAATATCCCGGTTTACCATCCACTTGACTGAAATCGTTGATCGTTGTTCCGCCAACCTTTATTGCCTCACGGAGGATATCTTTTATTGCGTGCACCAGAGTCTCATATCGGTTAGCTCCAACCCTTCCCGCAGCCCGATCAGGACGAATACCAGCACGAAACAGGGCTTCATTCGCGTAGATATTTCCCACTCCTACAACTGTTTTTTGCTCCATAATGAACTGCTTTATTGCCAGTTTTCTCCCCTTGGCTGCAGCATAAAGGTAATTCCCACTAAAAGCATCGGTCAGTGGCTCTGGACCAAGATTATGAAGTAATTTATGACGATATAGATCGGTATCAGTGTAGATAAATGCACCAAATTTGCGTGGGTCGGTCAAACGCAAACACTGACCATCGGTAAAAATCAGATCGACATGATCGTGCTTCCGCTCAGTTTCCCCGGCTTGAACAATCCGTAAACTACCCGACATCCCCAAATGTATAATTATTGTCCCCTGTCCACATAACAGCAACAGGTACTTTGCCCGACGTTCAACTTTGTGAATTTTCTGTCCCGGAAGAAGATGACAAAGAGTGGGATCAAGTGGCCAGCGTAATTTCGCGGTTCTAAATACACATTCAAGGATGGTGCGATCGGTCACGTGAGGGGCGATTCCCCGAAGGGTTGTTTCTACTTCAGGCAATTCAGGCATAGTA
>JASJGT010000115.1:0-13060 GCA_033791405.1 Desulfuromusa sp. | reverse complement strand
GGCTTCCGGAAGGGCTGCTTCATCTGCTTGCGCAGCATATGGAAGTATTGCGCGGGCGTGGTGACATTGCAGATCTGCCAGTTTTCATCGGCGCAGTGCTGCAGATAGCGCTCCAAATGGGCGCTGGAATGTTCCGGCCCCTGCCCTTCGTAACCATGAGGGAGAAACATGGTAATTCCGGTCGGGCGATCCCATTTAGCCTGACTGCTGGCGATGAACTGGTCGATAATAACCTGAGCCCCGTTAGCAAAGTCACCGAATTGAGCTTCCCAGATGGTCAGATCATCTGGAGTTTCCACCGCATAGCCATAATCAAAACCAAGGACAGCCATTTCAGACAGCATACTGTTGAAGACATCAAACCGACATCCAGCCTGCTCGGCAATATCAGACAGAGGGGTATATTCCTTGCCGGTAGTGATGTCGTAGAGGGTCGCATGGCGATGATTAAAAGTGCCCCGGCGAGAATCCTGCCCGGACAAACGGACTGAAGTCCCCTCATTCACCAGACTCGCCATGGCAAGAGCTTCACCGGTTCCCCAATCAATATTGGTATCTTCTGTAATGGTTTTATAACGCTTTTTAAGTAATGTCGTAATCTTTCGGTGGGGGGAAAAGCTCTCAGGGACTGTCGTCAGAGAGCTGATCAGTTGAACCAGTGTCTCTTTATCAACACCGGTTTCCACCGAGTCAAAACTGAACTCCCGTGAAACATGTGCCCATTGTTGCATGAATTCCTCGTGGAGCGGGCAGACTTCATGACTCAACGCTTCTTCCAGATCTTTATCAATTTCGTCGGCAATCGATTGTAGCTCTTCTGCCGAAAAGCCCTCTAGCAGAAGTTGGGTTTTATAAATCTCAGCCGTCAATGGATGGTTGCGAATTTTTTCATACATCAGCGGTTGGGTAAAAAATGGTTCGTCTCCTTCATTGTGACCATACCGGCGGTAGCAGATGAGTTCAATAACGACATCCTTGCGAAACTTCTGCCGGAATTCTATGGCCATGGTTGCTGCCTGAAGCAGTGCTTCAGGGTCATCCCCATGAACATGAAAAATAGGAGCCATCAACATCTTGGCAATATCAGTAGAATGATGGGTAGAGCGGGCATCCTCCGGCAGAGTGGTAAAGCCGATCTGATTATTGATAACCAGATGCAAAGTACCGCCGGTTTTATATCCAGCAAGCTGAGACAGATTAAGGGTCTCAGCAACAACCCCCTGACCGGCAAAAGCGGCATCCCCATGGATCAGCAGTGGCATCACCAGCTGCTCACCATCTCCCTCTATGCGATCCTGTCGTGCACGGCATTTTCCTTCAACAACAGGATTGACAGCTTCCAGATGGCTTGGATTAGAGGCAAGAGAAACATGGACACAACCATTGGTAAAACAACGATCCGTTGAATAACCTTTATGATATTTAACGTCCCCCTCACCGACAATCTGACATCCTTCGTTGTCGGCAAACTCAGCAAAGAGATTTTCCAGAGGTTTTTTGAAAATATTGACCAGCACATTGAGTCGGCCACGATGAGACATGCCGATAACAACATGCTTGAGCGAAAGCTCTGCTGCTTTTTCAATTAGATGATCCAACAGAGGAATCGCCGATTCTGCCCCTTCCAGAGAAAACCGTTTTTGACCAACAAATTTACGGTGCAAAAAAGATTCAAACTTGGTGGCCTGCAACAGCATCTTCATGGTCGCAAGCTTCTTTTTGCGACTTATAGCGGAACGATTGCGGGATTCTTCGGCTTTTTGTTGTAACCATTGACGCTCCTCAAGGATCGGGATATGCATAAATTCCAGGCCGAGAGAACGGCAGTAAGTCTGCTTTAAAACATCGACGATCTCTTTGAGGGGTGCTTCTGGAAGAATAAAATTACTGGTCGCAAAGGTGCGCTGCAGATCTTTTTCTTCCAGTCCAAATTTGGAGATCTGCAGCTGGGGATGATCCAGTTCACAGGGAGTTAAAGGATCAACACATGCGTGAAAATGGCCGATATCACGGTAACGATGGATCATTGTTTGAACCGCCGCAGGCTTGTGATCAGGGCCAAGAGTAGCCTCTGTTTCCAGACCCAGTTCATATCCCTGAAAAAAGGATCGCCACTCCTCGGAAAGCTGAAGAGGATCCTCTTTAAAAATCTGATATTGGGTTTCTATCCATCCGGAACTGACATTATCAATAACGCTCATTTTAGGGCTCACCATTCATTGTTGTATTAGGGATCAGCAGAAAAACATACAGAGTATAAAGCAGTCGTCTGTTTGCCGCAATAATGACAGCAAAATAAAGGAGATAGATAGAAATAAATCCTCTTAATTAAGATGAATAAACAAACTATTGACTCGGCATAGAACTAACTGTTATCTTAGAGACAATAATATCAAACGAAAGGAGCAGAATATGGCTGTAGATGTCTCCGGCGCTATGAGTTTTGCAGCTCAAGCGATGTCAACTAATAAAACCCAATCAGGGTTTGATGTTCTAACCAAAACCCTGGAAAAAACCGAACAGATGCAAGCCGGTGAGCAGCAGCGGTTAGAAATAGCTGAACAGACCGGAAAAGGGCTGAATCTCGACGTTAAAGGATGAGATAATCAGCTCCAGTTAAAGCCCGTTATTGGTTCTACATCAATAGCGGGCTTTTTTATTCTTCCACAAGACTTAACCCGCAAGGACGACCAGCTTTATTCAGCCGCACAAAAGTCACTGAAATACTGAATACCTCTTTTTCCACAGAAGCGCCCGGTGCATCGGCAAAGACCACAACACTATAGGTTGCCGAGGTTCGCCCCTGCTTAATTTTTTCGGTATGAAAGCGGAGGATAGAACCGTTTTCAACCCGATACTTGAAACGACAAGCGTCCATCCCGACAGTTACCAGGTTGCAACTAGAATATTCCCGTGAAGCTGCCATCCAGGCATTTTCATCGACCCATTTCAGCATCACACCGCCAAACAGATAGCCATGATGATTTAGATGTTCTGGACGAACCAGGGTGAAATTATCCATGAGAGCCCCTTTTACTGGAATCATATTGCTCTTCAGCATGATAAGAAGAGCGCACCAATGGTCCCGCTTCGACATGGTCAAATCCAAGGGCAAGTCCTTTTTCAGCATAGTCAGAAAATTCTTGCGGTGGCACATAACACTGTACGGGAAAATGGTTACGCGTCGGAGCCAGATACTGTCCCAACGTCAGCAATTGACAATTGTGCTCGCGCAAATCGGCCATGACTTGAAGAACCTCTTCCTCAGTCTCCCCCATCCCCAACATCAGTCCGGATTTGGTAATAATTTCTGAATTCTGCCGATGAACTTCTGCCAGCAGTGACAGACTGCGCTGATATTCAGCCTCCGGACGCACCTGAGCGTAGAGTCGTGGAACGGTCTCAACATTATGTCCAAGAATATCCGGTTTTTCTGCAAGAATACTGGCAAGAGCTGCCCAGTTGCCCTGCAAATCAGAAATCAGCAGTTCGATCCGGCATTCGCTAGTCAATTTACGGATTTCCCTGATTAAATCGACAAACTGACATGCCCCGCCATCGGCGAGATCATCCCTGGTCACCGTGGTTATCACAGCATGATTGAGTTCCAGCTCATAGATAGCTTTTGCCACCTTGAATGGCTCTTCAGGATCAGGCGGGGCAAGGTGACCGCTGGCAACATTACAAAAGCGACAGTGGCGGCTACAGACAGTCCCAAGAATCATAAAGGTTGCAGTCCCTTGACTCCAGCATTCGCCCTGATTTGGGCAGGCGGCACTGCGGCAAACAGAGTTGAGACCGTGGAGACGATGATAACGATCGATTCTGGTATAGTTTGCACCTGCAGGAAATTTAACTTTAAGCCAGTCAGGCTTGCGAATCTGGTTCTCTTTCATCATTTTGTTCCTGACCTACCGATTCTAATTGCGTGGGAAAAATAATCATACCGATACAAATAATATTTTACGATCAAAACAAACAAGGCTCGATTGAATAAACAATCGAGCCTTGAGATTGAGCTTGGAACAACTAAAACTATGCGGGTTCGAAGTCAGACTTAGGAACGCCACAAAGTGGGCAGACCCAATCTTCCGGGATATCTTCAAAACTGGTTCCTGCTTCAATACCACTATCAGGATCACCTACAGCCGGATCATAAATGTAACCACAGACGATACATACGTATTTTTGCATTTGGAGCCTCCTTGTTTAAAGTTAAATGAAATCGGATGAAACTTAGCAGTTTTGGTTTATCATTACAATACTGATTACCATGCCATTTTATTTTTTTTGCTTATTCTTAGTGTCTACTCAATCAAGCATCTCCATAAGCGCATCGACCGTTTTTTCAATTCCTTCTGCCGCCTCGCTGATGCTGCCAGCAAGCATATATGCGGGAGAGGTAATAATCTTGTTTTCCTTGTCAATGACAAACTCATTGACCGGGCAGGACAAGTGCGTTGCCCCCATTGAAGAGAGAGCTCCTGCTGTCTCTTCATCGGTACCAATTGTCACCTGTGGATTCAGCTTATCATCACCAAGTACCTTGGCGACCAGCGCTGGAGCGATACAGACTGCTGCCAGAGGTTTCTTGGCGGTAACAATGTCCTGGATGAGCCGAGCCACTTCAGGGTGCACATCACAATCGGAACCTTTAAAGGCAAAATCACAGAGATTTTTTGCTGCGCCGAATCCGCCAGGAATAAACAGTGCATCCAGATCAGCAGCGTTAACTGTTGCGATATCACTGATTTCACCCCGCGCGATCCGTGCTGATTCCTCCAGAACGTTACGAATAGCACCCTCGACGGGCTCACCCGTCAAATGATTGATGACAGCCTGCTCCATATCGGGAGCCATCATAACAACCTCAGCCCCGGCACGATTTAGAGCCAACAAAGTAATAACGGCTTCGTGAATCTCACTGCCGTCATAGACACCACAGCCAGAAAGGATAACACCAACTTTTGCCATAGGAACCTCCTCATCAATTGTCGCCCAGAATAGATTTGAAAAATAGAGATGATTTAAGCATAACAAACAATTTTAAAAGTGTATTTTCAAAATATCAGTTTCTGGGATAAAGAACTGCAATTCCATGAGCAATTTGCGTCCCTAATGCCCTGAGTTGGTGCGGCTCATTGGAATCCCAGTAAACAGAATCACCAGCATTTAAAATATAGGTTTCCGTTCCGTGTTTCAGCTCGACCTGCCCTTCCAGAATGTAGAAAAACTCTTCTCCCGCATGTCGTACCGGTTGGGATTGGTCGGTCTGAGCCGGGTCAAACTCAACCAGAAAAGGCTCCATGTGTTTATGTTTTTTCCCATAAGCCAGAGAATGATAAAAATAGGGTTGAGGGGCGCCACCATGACTGGGTCGTCGATTCATCCGCTCGGCATCATCAGCCCGAACAACCAGGCACTTTTGGGTGTTGTCTTCTTCTTCAAAAAAAGTTTGCAGTGGCACTCTAAGGGCTTTAGCGACACGCAGGAGGGTTGCCAGTGGCGGAATCACCTGATCATTTTCAACCTGTGACAACAATGGTTTGGATAGCTCAGTCACCTGAGAAAGATCCTGCAGAGTCATCCGCTGTTTCTGCCGAAGCTCGCGGATCTTCTGCCCAATCTGCAACTCCTTGACTTCGGTTCTAAATTCGTTCATTGCTATCCCCTGCTGGCAGTATCGTTTAACTTTTAGCGTCCATTGACCCAACAGTCAAGTTTTCATGGCTGACAATGGACGCTCTTTTACAGACTATGGTAAAAGATATCTTTGGAAATTTCAGAAAACAGGGGTTTGTATGCCGGAGAAAAAACACAACGATACTATTGAAGCGGTGCTATTTGATCTTGATGGAACCTTGCTGCGAGCGCAAATGAAAGAATTTATTTCGCAGTATATCCAAGGGCTTTCAGCACACTGTGCCAACAGGGTCAAACCAAAACAGTTTGAAAAAACATTACTTAAAATCATTCATGACCTGATCCACATTGAAGGCGACGGATCCATGACGAATGAGGAGCGCGTTTATGCAGGAATGCGACAGGAGCTAGCACTCCCCAAATCAATGATGGATGAAAGTCTGGCCCAATTAAAGAAAACCGGCCTGGATAGATTACAGCAATTTGTTCAACCCGTCCCGTTGGCAAAGAAAATTGTTAATGGTTGTCAGAAAAAAGGGATTCCTCTTGTTTTGGCAACCAATCCTGTTTTCCCCAAATTCATGATTCAGGCACGGTTGAAGTGGGCTGAACTTAAAGAAGATTCATTTACCTATCTGACCAGTTATGAAAACAGCCATTATTGCAAACCTCATGCAGGTTATTTTCAAGCAATTGCCGATAAACTTGGTATTGCACCAGAGAATTGCCTGATGGTCGGTAACGATATCAATCACGACTTGGCAGCTGTTGCGGTTGGGATGAAAACATTTTTGGTCGATACCTGGCTGGTTGACCGAGACGGGCCTGAATGGCCATGTGAACATCGTGGTGATCATGGTTCTCTGCAAAGGTTTCTCCAGGAGCACCTGGGTTGTTAAGGCCACGTAACTTATATAACCTATTCATTTTGTATTCAGAATTCCGAAAGGATTCAACCTTTGAGTATCATTAAAGAAGAAATTTTATATCATGGTCGCATCCTTGACCTGGCGCATGAAGTCCACAAAATGCCAGATGATAGAGAGTCAGGCTTTGAAATCATTCGACATCCCGGTGGAGCCGCTGCACTACCAATCCTCGACGATGGACGCTTACTGTTGATCCGTCAATTTCGCCCTGCTGCACGCGACTATATCTATGAAATTCCAGCTGGTCGGTTAGAAGTTGGGGAAGATGCCGCCGGTTGCGTTGAACGGGAATTGGAAGAGGAAGTTGGCTATCGACCGCAGCAGCTTGAATCCTTGGGGTATGTCTACAGTAGTGTCGGGTTTTGCAATGAGCGGATTTATCTATTTATCGCAACGGAGCTGGAACAAAAGCAGACCGCCCATGAGCCGGATGAATTTATTGAACCGCTGATTGTCACTCTGGATGAAGCATTGGAGATGATCTCTAGCGGAACAATCACCGATGCAAAAACCCAGATTGCCCTGTTACGTTATGCTGTTTTATATAAAACTAAATCATGAAAATGACTCTACCTGATTATTACCCGACTCCAGTTGATCTGCCTTTTAATCGAGCCAGTCTGGATAAATATTTCCGGCCGGAGACTCCGGATCAGGACCCGGGGGGTGATGGTGTCTGGGTTTTATTGCGGGGGATGAATCTGCTGACTGTTGAAACCGAACAGGGGCAAATGCTGCCGCAAGGGGATTTCCCTATATTAAACAGTGAATCTCCGCCGATCTACATCGGTCAATGGGAAGGGAAACCCTGTCGTCTCCAGCATGTGTCGCATAGCATTGATGTGCCACCACAGCTACATAAACAACCGCTGAGAGCAATCGAACCAAAAATTTCTCTACCCCTGTTATCCTTGGCTGGTGTCGGGCAGATGATTCTCCACTGGGAGCACACCAGCAGGCATTGTGGAAACTGTGGGGAAAAACTGATCAGGCTACCAGGTGAATGGGGAAAAGAGTGTCGGGCTTGCAATAATCATCATTTTCCACGGATTCATCCCTGCGTTATCGGTCTGGTGATCAAAGGGGATGAAATTCTCCTTGCTCGGAAACCGGAATGGGCTGATGGGCGCTATAGCCTGGTTGCTGGTTTTGTCGAATTCGGCGAATGCCTGGAAGAGGCGATGGCAAGAGAAACTGCCGAAGAGACAAATATCCAGATCAAAAATATCCGTTACCTTGGCAGCCAGTCTTGGCCATTCCCCAGCCAGTTGATGTGTGGATTTGTCGCCGATTATGCGGGGGGGGAGATTGAGCTGCGGGATAAAGAATTGGCAGATGCCAAATGGTGCAAACTCGATCAGCTGCCAATGTTACCTCCCAAGCGGAGTATTGCCCGGCATCTGATTGATCGAGCCGGAGAATTTATAGCGTAAAAAACTTTGTTTGTTAGCTTGACCATCGTCAGAAAAAATATAACAAATTCATCATTGAATTTTAATCCGTTCCATTCAGAACCAAGAAAGAGAGTTAATCTTATCGTGAAATATATTGGAGCCCATGTAAGTGCAGCTGGGGGTGTCTTTAATGCGCCACTCAATGCCGTTGAAATTGGCGCAACCGCCTTTGCTTTATTCACTAAAAACCAGAAACAGTGGAAGAGCTCACCATTGACCGAAGAGGTAATTAAGAAATTCAAGGAGAACTGCCAAGAGCATCAATTCAAACCAGAGCAAATCCTCCCCCACGACAGTTATCTGATTAACCTTGGTCATCCTGACACCGAAAAGTTGGAAAAGTCACGCATGGCTTTTATTGACGAGCTGCAGCGTTGTCAGCAATTAGGCTTGATCTACCTCAATTTTCATCCCGGTTCTCATTTAAAGCTACTGAGTGAAACCGATTGCTTGAGTCGTATCGCTGAATCAATCAACTTAGCGCTGCAACAAACATCCGGAGTCACTGCAGTCATTGAGAATACTGCGGGTCAAGGAAGTAATTTGGGATACCGCTTTGAACATTTAGCTCAAATTATCGAGGAAGTAGAGGATAAAGATCGAGTTGGCGTATGCTTAGACACCTGCCACACTTTTGTTTCTGGCTACGAACTGCGTAGTGCTGGGGCATGTGAGACAACCTTTGCGGAGTTTGAGCAGGTTGTCGGCTTCAAATATTTAAAAGGGATGCACATCAACGATAGTAAAACACTCTACGCCAGCAGAGTCGATCGCCATGCCCCACTAGGAGCTGGTGAAATTGGCTGGGATTGTTTTAAATACATCATGGCTGATGATCGTTTTGATGGGATACCATTGGTTCTGGAAACAACTAACCCAGAACTGTGGCCAGAAGAAATTATCGAATTAAAACGCCTTGCTGGATTAACTGACTAGTTAAGATTGAATACTTTTACAAAGATGAAGCAGATGGCAGTAAATCTGGGACGGTCCCTGCATGGGGGTTGTCCCAGGCTTTTGCGCTGCGAATTGCCACGGCTTCATAGATCATAAATCTTGTGATAGTCCCCAGTGGGCTAGGAGCAGACCTAAGTTTGCTACAAAATCACCTATTCTAGTCCTCTCAGAACTCCACTCTATTATACCGGGTAATGTACCCTCTTTACCTATAGAAAATGTTTTGTGCATATACACATTCATGCTTGACAAATCCAAAAGATGGGTTTAGTCTTATTTTGTGCATATGCACACACAAGAGTTGTGGTCGTCAATCTAATCAACTTAGGTTCCTGCAACCAGCATTCACAACAAATAACCTAAAGGAGGCAATTATGCCAGGAAGAGATGGAACAGGACCACAAGGTCAAGGAGCAATGACAGGAAGAGGTCAAGGAGTCGCTGATCAAGGTCAAGCAGTTGGAACTGGACAAGGACTTGGACAAGGTCAGGGATTAGGATTAGGCCGCAACCAAGGGCTGGCGAACCAACAGGGCCGTGGTCAAGGTGCCGGTGCCGGTCGTAACCAAGGTTCAGGTCGGGGCAGAGGAAGACGTTAATTTTTGTATCGGGACAGGCCTGCGTGCCTGTCCCGATACAACGATACAACTGGTGAACATACAGGTTCACCCCTAAATTTGATTCAAATACAAAAACATGGAGAACAAAATATGCTGATAGCAATAACCGCATTGGAAAATTCATTGCAGTCGGAAATCGATCCAAGATTCGGACGGGCTGCCTATTATATGATTGTGAATACTGAAACAGATGAAGTAACGGTTCACAACAACAGCGACGGCATCAGTGCCTCAAATGGCGCAGGAACCGGTGCAGCACAAACCTTATCAGAATACGGAGTACAAGCTCTTTATACCGGGAGTGTTGGCCCAAAAGCTGCGGATGTACTACAGAAAGCAAATATTCCATATTACGAGAACATCACTGGAACCGTTCAGGATGTGCTTGATCAGCTGAAGAATGGTCATGTTTCACAAAGTACCGTTCAAACCGATCAAAACAATGCTGCTCAGGTTGAAAATCAACCAGCAACAAATAACACTCCAACTGTAGCCCCTCAATGTCCTGGCGCTTTACCCGGAGTTGGTCAGGGTATGGGAATGGGGCAAGGACGCGGCCAGGGAATAGGTCGCGGAACGGGACGCGGAATGGGCGCAGGTCGTGGTACTGGACGTGGCCAAGGTCGCGGGGCGTGTCGCCGCTAAAAAGATTGACTCAGCGAGGGTAGATTGAAAGGACAAGCTTCTATTACAATAGGCTTCCTTGTGCTCTCAGTCGCCCTATAAGTAGAGATTTTTTTGGCGCTCGAGAGCCTGTCATCCATAAATATAGAATTATTTTAACAACGGAGTTGAACGCACTATGATTATTGCAATTACCGCCAAAGAAGCATCCCTGCAAGCTGAAGTTGATCCCAGATTTGGTCGTGCCGCCTATTTTTTGATTGCTGATAGCCTGACCGGAGAGGTTTACGCCCACGATAATACTGAGGGGATTGAAGCTGACAACGGTGCTGGCACGGGGGCATCACAACTGTTGGCGGAGTACAAAGTGGATGTTCTTTATACCGGTCATGTCGGTCCAAAGGCCGCGGAAGTTCTGGATAAAGCAAAGATTACCTACCACGAACATACAGAAGGAACCATTGAGGAAGTTCTGTCTCGCCTTCCTCAGGAGACAATGCCGCAAACAGCAGAAGAACCACCCACAGAAAGCGTCTCTGCCCCTGAAAAAGGAACCATACGACTAGCAATCCCGGCAGATTCAGATGCCGGTCTACAAGCACAGCGTTCGGGACATTTTGGGAAATGTGCCTACTACACGTTAATTGATATTAAGGATCAACAGGTACAACAGGTCGTCGCTATGCAGAATGGCGGGCATATTCAGGGGGGCTGTTCAGTTCCTGTGGTATTGCTGAACGCTAACCACGTTAATAAACTGATCGTTGCCGGGATTGGCGGCAGACCACTTCAAGGGTTTCGTGAAACCGGAATTGAAGTTTATGCCGGGGCTGGACAAACGGTTCAGGAAACGATCGATCTGTTTCTCAACGAACAACTCTCCCCGATCAGCAATGACCAGGTATGCGGTGGAGGGCCACAGTGATCATCTCAGTTGTCAGCGGCAAGGGTGGCGCAGGAAAAACCACCCTTGCCGCTTCCATCGCTCAGGTTTTTGAAGCTGAGTTTTATGATCTGGATGTTGATGCCCCCAACGCTGAATATTTCCTCCAACCTGACTTCTCTAAAAAGACTCCAATAACCCAACCCGTTCCGGTCTTTTCCAAAGAACTTTGTGACGGCTGTGGTATTTGCACCAAAGAATGCCGTTTTCATGCCCTCTACAAAATCCTGAATACGGTCTATGTGACGGAACCTCTCTGTCATGGCTGCGGGCTCTGTAAAATGGTCTGCCCACAGCAGGCGATCAGTTACCAGAATTCGTCTGTTGGTGATATCCGTTCCGGCTATTCGCAGAGAACCAAGAATATGGTTCATATTGGTGACTTGATCATCGGCTCAACCCGGGGGACTTATCTGATCAGTGAAATGGTCAAAAAAATTGATAGCAATAAACTCTCCGTCATCGATGGCCCACCTGGAAACTCCTGTGCCGCAGTTGCCGCAATAAAACCGGCAGATTTAGTGGTGCTGGTGGTTGAACCGACCCCATTTGGTTTTCACGATATGCAACAGACTGAACAAATTGTGCAACAAATGGGCAAGAGTTACCTCATCATTGCCAACAAAGCGATGGGGGCAGCCGATGTCGAACAATTCTTTCAAGATAGATCCAAAAAAGTTGCACTCACAATCCCGCTGGAAGATCGCTACCATAAAGCAAATCTGCAAGGAGAAATTCTTAGCCAGCAGTTCAGTGAAATCCACAAAGGACTGCACAGTGCGATCAGCCAGGAGCTAGAACAACTATGACGCGACAGATAGCTATACTCAGCGGTAAAGGTGGAGCTGGAAAAACCTCAATTACCGCTTCAATTATTAAAATGATGGATTCGGTTGTCGCCGTCGATGCTGATGTCAACGCATCAAATTTACCAATCCTGCTCCCCTATGTGCAACAATCAACCACCGCCTATTATGGAATGGATATCGCGCAGGTCGATCACGATCAATGCACCGGTTGTGGCGCCTGCCTCTCCGCCTGCCAATTTGACGCTATCAGCCAGAATGAAGAGGGTCGTATTCTGATTGATTCTGATTGTGAAGGGTGTGCCGCCTGTGCCTTTGTTTGTCCGGAAAACGCCATCAGCATGGCTAAGCGAAAAGGGGGCGATTGGTACGTCAGCTCCATAAATAATGGCAATCTAGTCCACGCTGATTTGATCCCGGGAGAAGATAACAGTGGGAAACTGATCACAAAGGTTCGGGGGGAAGCATCAGCTATTGCAAAAGAGAAAAATATTGCCTACATTGTCATCGATGGACCGCCGGGAACGAGTTGTCAGGCAATCTCATCTATCACTGGAGTTGATCTGGTACTGGCTGTTGTCGAAGAAAGTCTCTCTGGGCTATCCGATTACCGCCGTTTGGCAGAACTGGTGCAGAAGTTTTCTATTCCCCATTTCGTTCTGGTTAACAAAGCTGGGTTCAGTGTTGATGTTGAGAATAAAATTGTTCAGGCTGTTGATGAATTTGGTGGGGAAATTGTTGCCCGTATTCCCTTTGATCATAAAATTCCGCAAGCACTACAGCGCTTAGAGTCACTCGCGGAGATGGATGAATATAAAGATATTATTGCCGAGTTACTTGAGAAGATGACATCATCTTTGAAGAGCTAATCTGGACACAAAAAATAATTGGGGAACACGCAACAATCCATATTATGGGGACACGTAACGAGTACATGTCCCCATAATACTAACTTTCAGACGCAACGACAAAGGATCGACAAGATGAAGGCCGTAAAAATCACCGATGGAATTTACTGTTTACCTGTTAACCTGGAAAACTATCAGTTATTTGAAGGTATGTGGCCCATGCCCAATGGAATTTC
>JASJGT010000114.1:0-8929 GCA_033791405.1 Desulfuromusa sp. | reverse complement strand
TATCACAGTTATCTTGTCAATTGTTCCGATTCTACTGCTGCAAAGTTGTTGCTGGTTCACTCCGATCCGCCGCTTGAACAGAAAAACCGACAATACTTTCTTGATCAGGCTGACTGGCTTGCGGGGCAGACTTTCCCTGGCATGGGAATTCCGATAAAAGCCGGGGAGATAGGGGATCAACTGGTCTGTCTTTATCCTCTCCCCCCAGGAATACCGTTGAGACAGATCCTTAATACCGGTCTTTCCATGCGGCAATGCCTTGAGCTAACTAAAAGAATTGCCGAACGCTTGAGTATCCCACATAGCGCCGATCTCCGGCATGGCAATCTATCTCCAGAAACTATTTATTTTGATGATAATTCTCCATACCTTGCAGATTTTTCTTTAACTCAACTGGTCAAACTGGATTATAAATCCGGAGTTGATCCTCATTACACGAGTCCGGAACAGGTACGTGGGGAAGCGCCAGGGACAGCTTCTGATATCTATAGTTTGGGCTGTGTTCTTTATCATTTACTGACCGGGCGAACACCATTTTCTGGTGATGATCCTCTTGCTATTGCAACGCAACACCTGTCGGGAGAGTTCCCTGAACTTTCGAAAGAGTTAAACGCCTGTCAGCCGTTACTAACCGCTATGACGACAATAGATGTGGATGAACGGTTGACAGTGAATACCTTATTGGCCCAGATCAGCCAATTGTTAGCTGAAGAGGAGGTTGATCCGCAGCTGTCTTCAACCCTGACAGCTGACAAGCTAAGTGATGATTCTGAGCTTGAAGCGGATCTTTCTTTATTTGACCCGGTTGCAGATAATGCTGAAATGGCAGCACGAATTGAAGCACGGTTGAAAGAACACTCTGTAGTTTTTCAGGAATCCTTTGATGCCGATAGCTTGGAACACTCAACTCCTGATGCAACTGAAGGGCTGGATCAAGCTTATCCTGAAGAAAAATCGAGGACAGGTCGATATATACTCTTGTTGCTGCTCGGGGTTCTTATTGGTTCAGGGTCTTACTTCCTGTTTTTTAGTAAAGAAATACCAGTGATACCTGCCCCTGAACAACAAGCCAATACTATTTCGACACCTGACCTTGATCGAGGTGTTCGCATGTGGGAGAGCTCTGACCACGCAGCTGCTGAAACTGAATTTAAAAATGTCATTGAGGCGTTCCCAGAGGATCCACGGGCGTATAATAATTTGGCTGCATTGTATGCTTCTGAAGGCAATTATGACCAATCGCGCGATTATCTCGAACAGGCATTAGAAATAGATGAAACCTATGCCACCGTTTATCGCAATCTCGGGTCGGTTTATGCTGAAATGGCCAGAGGTTCCTACGGTCGTGCTCTGCAGTTGGACGAAACGGAATCACTTCTTTCATTGCAGGTTTTTTCCAGCCAGGGAGTGATTAATTTAGAGCCGATCTATGAGGATATTGCTACTGTCGCGATGGAGGATCAAACCACAGAAATAGTAACGCCTCAGCCAGAACCGGTGAAAGTCGAACAAACGGTTGCGGTTGCTGAGATAGTACCCCCCAGCCAGCCAGTTGATGATAAAGCAATCAAGGAGGTCGTGTCTCAACCAGAATCAGAACCAGAGGCCGTTGAGTCGCCAGTTGCTGCTGTTCTAATTGAGCCTGCTGATAATTCGATTAATGATAGTCCAACTATAGCGGCGGTTGTGGATCCAATAGATCAATTGATCGTAGCAATTGAAAAAGAAAGCAGCCGTATTGAAAAAGTCGCGATGAAAGCGATTGAGAAAAAAGTTGGGGTGCCGGTTGAAGTTTCAGCTATTGAAGGGACTGACGCTGCTTTAGAACAAGAGAATGCGGAAAACTTTCTAAAGCGCTGGGCTCTTGCTTGGTCGAATCAAGATGTCGATGATTACTTGACTTTCTATGGTGAGCAGTTTATTCCTCCCGCAGGGAAAAAACGAGCAGCATGGGAAGCTGAACGGCACATCCGTTTGCTCAAACCGAAGAAAATTATAGTCAGTTTGGAAAGCTTTCAATTGACCCCGCAGGAGAATAATCGTGTGCGGATAGAGACTATACAAAATTACCAGAGTGATTTTTTAACGGATCGCACCAAAAAGATTTTTGACTTGCAGCAAACTGAAAATGGTTGGGAAATTATTCGAGAACGTTCTTTGGAGAATCTTCGTTGATACTTAAACGCCTAACAATTACAGTTGTTATTATTTCCTTATTCGGTCTGACCGGAGCCAAGGTTGGTGCCCTCTGGCCTCAACAGCCGCCTGGAGATGTTGCTCCTCGACTCTCTCCATTACCGGCTCCTATTAGTATTCAAGTTGTTGAGAAAACACAAATTGATCCGCAGAGCCAGGTGTTTCTGGACCGTTTAAATGCCCGTTTAAAGAACAATCCGGATGATTTTGAAGCCAGTTTACTGAAAGGGTTGCTACTGTTTCAGGCTGGCAGATTGGTTGATGCGATTACTGAACTGCAAATTTTGACCAAGCGGGCTCCCAAGTTTCAGCTGGCACATTTGATTCTGGGTGACCTGTTGCTGGCACGATTCGATCAAGTTAATTCTATCGGGATCAGTGTTCTCCTTGACAAGATCAATTCTGAACAAGAACAACAGATAAAACAGTTACAACGTGAGGCTAGAGCCAGGCTGCAGGGTTATCTCTCCCTAATCGATAGTGTTGATGTCCCTCGTGCTTTACTCACTTTGAGCCACGATACTGAGTATGCTCTAGTTGTCGATAAAAATAAAAATCGTCTTTATGTCTATCGTAACTCTGGTCCCGGTTTACCGCCGGAATTGGTTGATGATTTTTATGTTGTCTTGGGAAAGAAAATTGGCGATAAGTCCCGCGAAGGAGATTTGAAAACTCCTAACGGAGTCTATTTTGTGACCAGTTATCTCCCTGATGAGAAATTACCTCCACTTTATGGAAGTGGAGCCTTCCCGGTCAATTATCCGAACGAATATGACCACCGACTGCAAAAAACCGGTAATGGAATCTGGTTGCATGGAACCGATAAATCCCTTTACAGCCGCCCACCACTTGACAGTGAAGGTTGCGTGGTTTTAACCAATGAAGAATTCACACGCATCAGCCAGTATGTAGCTGTTGGTCGGACACCGGTTGTTATCAGTGAGGCAGTTGATTGGATATCCAGTCGGGAGTGGCTTGATCAAAATATTGAAATTCAGGCTGTTTTGGAAACATGGCGTCAAAATTGGGAAGAGATAAATTTAACCGCTTATCTGGATATGTATTCGCAGGATTTCTGGTCAAAGAAGTATGATAGAAAAAGCTGGGGAGTCTATAAAAAGCAGGTTTTCTCTGGCAAGAGATTCCAGAAGATTGATCTCACTGATATCTCTGTTTTAGCCTATCCAGATGCTGATAATAATCAGCCGATGATTGTGGCAAATTTTATCCAGAAGTATCGTTCAAATAACTTTAATGGCAACTTGCATAAGCGGCTGTACATGGTGAAAGAACAAGGTGATTGGAAGGTTCTTTACGAGGGACGACAATAAAAAGCTTTATCGGTTTGGGGGTGTAAATAAGATTGTGTAACTGCGCATCAGAATCTATCCTGTTTTCAAAGGAGTTAATGATGAGCAGAGACAAAGCACCCGACGATAGTCAATTGCAAGCGTTAGCCAAAGAGCTTGCCAAAAATGTTAAATCTCAACAAGATTTATCGGACTTAACCAGCAAGTTAGTCAAAATGACCGTTGAAGCTGCCTTGAATTCCGAGATGGAAGAACATCTCGGTTATGGCAAAAATTCTCCACAAGGGCACAATACGGGCAACAATAGAAATGGCCATAGTCGCAAACGCTTAATCGGTGACCACGGTGAAGTTGAGATTGAAACACCCCGTGATCGTAATGGCCACTTCGAACCTCAATTAGTTAAAAAAGGGCAAACCCGCCTGACCCATTTTGACGATCAGATTTTATCCCTGTACGCCAAGGGAATGAGCACCCGCGATATCGTTGCCACTTTTAAAGAGATGTACGGTGCCGATGTTTCAGCAACTCTCATTTCCAAAGTAACAGAGTCGGTCATTGACCGGGTTATCCAATGGCAAAACCGTCCGCTCGATGCCGTTTATCCGATAGTGTATCTTGACTGTATTGTCGTCAAGATCCGGCAGAATAAACGGGTTATCAATAAATCGATTTACCTGGCCCTTGGTGTTAACCTCGATGGCAACAAGGAAGTCCTCGGGCTATGGTTGTCCGAAACAGAAGGTGCAAAATTCTGGCTCAGTGTGCTCACTGAACTACAAACTCGCGGATTAGAAGATATCTTCATTGCTTGCATTGATGGGCTTAAAGGTTTTCCTGACGCCATTGAAGCGGTGTTCCCGCAAACGCAAGTCCAACTCTGTATTGTGCACATGGTACGCAATTCGCTGCGCTACGTTTCATGGAAAGAGCGCAAAGCTGTTGCCGCAGATCTTAAAACAATCTATCAATCAGTCATCGTCGAAGAGGCTGAACTGGAACTAGATCGCTTTGGTGAAAAATGGGATGAGCGCTTCCCCTATATCAGTAGATCCTGGCGCAACAACTGGGCGAACCTAATTCCATTGTTCAACTACCCAGAGGATATACGCAAAGCGATTTACACAACCAACGCAATTGAATCACTTAACAGTGTGATTCGTAAAAACACCAAGAACCGTAAAATATTTCCAAGCGATGAATCAGCCCTCAAGGTTATCTATCTTGCTATTGAAGCAGCATCAAAGAAATGGACGATGCCGATTCACCACTGGAAAAATGCAATGAACCGTTTTATGATTGAGTTTCCGGATCGGGTTCCTGAAACTTTTTAAACGCCAGTTACACAATTTGATTTACAGGCTCTGAAAAACTCTCGGGTGAACTCTCTATGACTAGAAAAGATGAATTACATGCTTACTGGAAGCAGAACCTTAGGTATATCGCCATTCTGCTGTCAATCTGGTTTACCGTTTCCTTTCTGTTTGGAATTGTTTTTGTTGACCAACTCGATAAAATAAAATTTTTCGGCTTTCCTTTGGGCTATTGGTTTGCCAATCAAGGGGCGGAAGTTATTTTCTGTCTGTTGATTATTATCTATGTCCAATTGATGAATAGACTTGATCGTAAATATGATGTCTTTGAAGATTGATAGTATTTTAAAGAGTTATGTGGTGGCAGTAAGGGAAATCCAACCATGAGTATTACAACCTGGACGTGGATTCTTGTCGGTGTCACTTTCGCAATCTATATCATTGTTGCAATTCGTTCCCGTGCTCTTTCAACAGGTGCATTTTACACTGCAGAACGGACTATTCACCCAGTTCTAAACGGTATGGCAACCGGTGCAGACTGGATGTCTGCCGCCTCTTTTATTTCTATGGCAGGGCTGATCTCGTTCATGGGGCGTGATGGCTCCATGTATCTGATGGGCTGGACCGGTGGCTATGTTTTGCTTGCCATGTTGCTGGCGCCCTACTTGCGCAAATACGGAAAGTTCACCGTTCCAGAATTTATCGGTGATCGTTACTATTCTCAAGGTGCCCGTATTATTTCCCTGG
Source organism: Desulfuromusa sp. (assembly GCA_033791405.1). GTDB lineage: Bacteria > Desulfobacterota > Desulfuromonadia > Desulfuromonadales > Geopsychrobacteraceae > Desulfuromusa. The sequence goes on along the minus strand of JASJGT010000114.1, from coordinate 3,363 downwards.
TCTGTGCCATTTTCATCTCATTTACCTACGTTGCCGGTCAAATGCGTGGCGTTGGAGTGGTCTTCTCACGCTTTCTCAATGTTCCAATCAATACCGGTGTGGTTATCGGGATGTGTATCGTTTTTTTCTACGCCGTCCTTGGGGGAATGAAAGGGGTCACCTATACCCAGGTTGCCCAATACTGCATCTTGATCATTGCCTACATGATTCCTGCTATCTATATCTCCATCATGTTGACCAACAACCCAATTCCTGCTTTTGGTTTTGGCAGCACAATCAGCGCCGGGGGAGCAGAGATTCTTCAGGACGCTTCGACTCAGGGAAGATACCTTCTTGATGTCCTGAATGGTATCCATAAAGACCTTGGTTTCAGTGAATATACCTCCGGGGTCAGACCTAAAATTGATGTCTTCTTTATTGTCGTTGCCCTGATGGTTGGTACTGCCGGCTTGCCACACGTTATCATCCGTTTCTTTACTGTCCCCAGAATCAGAGATGCCCGTGCTTCAGCAGGGTGGGCACTGTTTTTCATCGTTCTCCTTTATACCGCTGCCCCGGCTGTTGCCGCCTTTGCCCGAACCAATTTCATCAAAACAGTTCACAATGTCAGCTATGACCATGCCCCGCAATGGTTCAAAAACTGGGAAGCAACTGGACTGATTGCCTGGATCGATAAAAATGGGGATGGGATTATGCAGTATGGTCCCGGTAAAGCAATGGCTGGAAAACCAAAATATACCGGGAAAAGTGGAAAGCTTGGCCAGGCAATGGTTTCCAATATTATCACCAGTGGGCCAAATGAACTCTATGTAGATCGCGATATTATGGTTCTGGCAAATCCTGAAATTGCTCGACTGCCAAACTGGATTATTGCTCTGGTCGCTGCCGGAGGATTAGCAGCCGCACTCTCGACAGCGGCGGGACTATTGTTGGTTATCTCTGCTTCCATCTCACACGACCTGATGAAGGGTGTGCTGATGCCAAGCATGTCTGAAAAAGGGGAATTATTGTGGGCCCGTTGTGGGGCAGCTGGAGCGGTGGTCATTGCCGGGCTGTTCGGGATTTTCCCACCCGGTTTTGTCGCTCAGGTTGTTGCCTTTGCCTTTGGCTTAGCAGCAGCTTCTTTCTTCCCCGTTATCATTATGGGTATTTTCACCAAAAAAACTAACGTTTATGGTGCGATGACCGGAATGATTGCCGGTATCAGCTTTACGACCGCCTACATTGTCTATTTCAAGTTTATCAATCCGGGAGCCAACAGACCTGAGAATTGGTGGTTTGGAATTTCCCCCGAAGGAATCGGCACGGTCGGTATGCTCATCAACTTTGCATTGATGTATATCGTCTCCAAAGTGACACCCGATCCCCCACAGGAAATTCAGGATATGGTAGAAAAGATACGCTATCCGGTCGAAAGGATCAGGGGTGAAAGAAAAATATCGACCGATGCGCGTCGACCATATTGAGGGACTTTCTGCCGGCACCAAATCCAGTTCAAATCTCCCCCAACCCCTCTTTAGTAAAGAGGGGAGCTTAAAGCCTCCCCCTTTCAAAAAGGGGGATTGAAGGGGGATTTTTCATATCAGATACACAAAACAGCCCCTGAAAGGCATTCTTTCAGGGGCTGTTTTATCGCTATCATACAGTGGTTCTTAAAGAAGCTTTTTTACTGCTTCCAAGGCTGCAGTATAGTTAGGTTCTGCCGTCACTTCAGGAACCAGTTCAACATAAACCACCTTGTCATTCTCATCGATCACATAAACGGCCCGTGCCAGTAATTTCAGATCTTTCAACAACAGTCCATAATTCAATCCAAAAGAGCGATCTTGGTAATCGGAGAGAGTCTGAACCTTGTCAATCCCGGCATTGCCACACCAGCGTTTCTGGGCAAAGGGAAGGTCAACACTGACAGTATAGACAACAACAGAATCGGGGAGATTGGCAACATCTTGATTAAACTGACGGGTCATTGTGTCACACACCGGAGTGTCCAAAGAAGGAACAACTGCGATCAGTCGAATCTTGCCAGCTGCGCTTGCCAAAGTGATCGGCTGCAGGCCATTATCAACAACACGAAAATCCGGGGCAGTATCCCCGACTTTAACCTCAGAACCAAGCAAAGTTGCCGGGTTTCCCTTAAATAATACTGCTGCTTCACGTTCCTGATAATCACTCATTTTGTAGCTCCTCTATAGATTAATGTTAATACCTTACTAAATTAGTCGGCATCTTACCTTTTCTGCCCCATCTGTCAATCAAAAAATGACTTAAAAAAACCCGCTGGCATTATTTGCCAGCGGGGAACAATCCATTGCAATGTTTCTCTAAAAAACTACCGACCTATTTGAGGTGGTACAATAGTGACCGCACGGTGGGTTTTACGAAGAATTTTTTCAGCAACACTCCCAAGAAAGGCATAATGTAATTTACCTTTACTGTGGCTGCCAAGAACAATCATATCGACATCCAGACGATCAGCAACATCCAGAATCATTGGAGCTGCATCGCCATGATGCACTTCAATCTCAGGAGGATGGATATCATCCTCTTCCATTAATTCAGTTTCAGTTTTGATAATTTTATCCAGTTGCTCACGCGTCTTTTCCGCCAGTTCTGCCTCATTCGTAGCATTAAACTTTGCCAGGTTATCAGCTCCCATAGTCAGAGCCACCATATTCAGTACTGAAGAATCAACCGTCGGCATAACATGCAACACATGAACCTGCGCATGAAATTTGCAGCCCAATTCCAGTGCGTAACGAATAACCCTTGAAGACTCTTTACTTAAATCCTTGGCAACAAGAATTTTATTAATTTCCATATTCATAACAGCCGCCCTTTCTTATCAACTCGTTAAGTTGAACCACTTGCACACTTAGAGTGTACCACTTTAAGTGTGCAAGTGAAATTTCACAGTTAACAAATGATCACGCGGCTACGGCCGCAGGTTGTTGTTTCTTTCTTCTGCGAAATTGAATTATCCAGATCAACGCATAGAGAGCTACTGCCGGGATATACATCAATTCTGGTGGCAGGCGGTGATTTGGAACTTGAATATTCAGGATTTCCTGATCAAAATCGACACCTGACTTTTCCGCAGCACTACCAAAAACAACATTATCTATAAGAATCATCCCCTCTTCATCACGGGTTTCGAAACCAATTCCAGCCAGTTTTTCGACTCCGCCAAGTTCATCACCAACCGTCAGCATGATTGTCTTGGTGTACTCTTTTCCATTCATCTTCTCACCCTTAAGGGTAATTCGGAGAGAAGAACCGGGATCCATATCACCAACATAAGAGACGATTTCATTTGGGGATTCCTGGAGAAGTGGTGGAAAAAATTTATCCCAGACAATCCCT
>JASJGT010000113.1:0-12886 GCA_033791405.1 Desulfuromusa sp. | reverse complement strand
ATTGCGGGAACCAATGGGAAGGGTTCCACTGCCGCGGCATTAGCCAATATTTTTCATGCTGCAGGAGTGCCTGCAGGACTTTATACTTCACCCCATCTGCACAGCTTTACTGAACGAATCAGAATTGACACGCATCAGATTCCAGAACCTGAAGTGGTTGCGTTGATTGACGAACTACGTCCGCACGCCGAAGAATTACAGGCTACTTTTTTTGAGTTTACAACTGCCATGGCGCTGCTCTGTTTTCAGCGTCGTCGGGTTCAATGGGCAATTCTGGAAACAGGACTTGGTGGTAGGCTTGATGCGACCAATGTTGTTACGCCGGAACTCTGCTTGATTACACCGATTGCCCTTGATCACACCCCTTATCTGGGTGCCGATTTGACTGAGATTGCTGCTGAAAAAGCCGGGATATTCAAGCCTGGAGTGGCAGTGATCAGTGGTTATCAAGGGGGAGAAGTTAAACTTATTCTGCAACAGCGAGCAGCACAATTAACGATTCCATTGTTACAGTTTGGAGATGATTATCATTGGCGTAACGATGGTGATTCTTTTACTGTTTCTGGTAACAATTTTTCACTGAACAAGGTAAAAACTGCCCTAGCTGGTGTACATCAACAGCAGAATCTTGCTTTGGCGGCAGCTGCAGTCAATTATCTTTCGCAAAATGGTTTGAAAATCAGCCCTGCTGCAATTCGGGAGGGTCTGGGAAAAGTGCGATGGCCGGGACGGCTCGAATGGCTACCGGAACAGGTTCTCCTGGATGGGGCACACAATCCTGCCGGGGCAAAAAAACTTGTCACCTATTTGCGAGAACAGAATCTGGATAATCTCCATCTGGTTGTTGGTTGTAAAGCGGATAAAGAGGCAAATGAACTATTGTCCGAGCTGTTGCCCTTTGCCAGTTGTGTTTATGCCACTCAGCCACCAGGTAATAAAGCTGTTCCCGTGGAAAAACTAGTGCAACAGGCTCATGAATCGGGTATTTTGGCTCGTGGATATGTTGATCCCGTTGCGGCAATCCAGGCGGCGTTGGAAAAACGCTCATCGGGAGAGACTATCCTGGTAGCAGGCTCACTTTTTTTAGTTGCGGCGATTCGTGAGTTTTTGCTGCCGACTGTTGATCTCCTGACAATTACCGATCCAGCTCATGGATGATTTCATGAAAAATGATCATTTTGCTGTTGCTGGAAGGACTCAGAAAGTATTCTGGAATTCCATGCTATTACGTCTTTTCATACTTTTATTTCTTTGTGCCGGACCATGTCTGGCGAGTGCGGCTGATTGGGATCAGGTTGGTGAATCGGGTCAACCGATTCAGCTTGAGGCTGACCAGCTGAGCTACGACAAGGATACGGGTCTTTACCGTGCGAATGGGGATGTTAAGTTAATTCAAGGTGATCTGGAAATTCGCGGCCAAACCCTCAAATGGAATCAAGTCAGTGGGGAAGTTGAGGCGGAAGGGAACGTTCAACTGATTTCACCTAATGAAGAACTTTTTGGCAGCAAAGCTCAATACAATTTACAAAAAGGGACTGGAACTGTAGAGGACGGCCATTTTTATCTGCGTGAGCAAAATCTGCACGTTCGTGGACAAACCATCGAACGGCTGAGTGAATTTGATTATCGGATTAAAAAAGGGACTTTTACTACCTGTGATGGTGATGTACCATCATGGAAGTTTGGCGCTAGCCAACTCGATGTGACTCTGGATGGTTATGCCCGTGCCCGAAACACGGTTTTTTATCTTAAAGATGTTCCGTCTCTTTATCTTCCTTACATGATTTATCCTGCAACAAATAAACGTGAATCGGGCTTGCTGATTCCCACTGTCGGTTATTCCAATACGCGTGGAGTTCAATACGGTGGTGCTTATTATCAGGTGCTTGGGATTAATCAGGATGCCACCCTCTATTTTGATTATCTGTCAGAGATGGGTATCGGTAAAGGGTTGGAATATAGATATATCTTTGGCCAGGGAAATGCGGGTGAGGCTCGGGCTTACCACATAAATGTCGACAAGATTGATGGGGTTGCGGTTGATGAAGAACGCTACGCTCTCGAATGGCAGCATGATGGCTTGTTGCCTGGGGGCATCCGTATGGTTGTTGATGCAGAATATGTCAACGATGATCAGTATTTTGAGGATTTTGGCAGCACTGCAGAGGAATATAATAAGGATGAGGTCCAATCGATTTTTTCCCTGAGTAAGAACTGGGGAAAATATAGTCTGGTTGGGCAGTTGAAATACACCAAAGATCTTGAAATTGATGATCCAACCACCTTGCAGCTGTTACCGCGGATCACCTTTGATGCTGCTCGGCAAAGGATTAAAGAATCTCATTTTTATTATGCGTTGGAGTCTGAATATAGCAATTTCTGGCGGCAGGAGGGGTTGCGCGGGGAACGTTTCATGGCGCGGCCGATCCTGGCGGCAAGCTTTCAGCTGTTGGATGTTATTGATGTCGCTCCGGAAATTTCTTACCTTGAACGTTATTATTGGGATTTAAGTGATGACTCAAATTCGGATCATCAAGGGACTGCAGAGTTTAACACCAAAATTAATACTCGGGTGCAGAAAGTCTATAATCGTCCATTTGGTTTTTTGGGTAAATTACGCCACTCTGTCGAGCCGGAATTGTCGTACAGTTATATCCCCGAAGTTGAACAAGGGCATCTGCCAAATTTTGATAGTTATGATCGGATTGCTGAATCAAATCAGCTTGAGTATGCATTGGTCCAGCGCTTCACTGTGCGAACCGATAGTGTCAACGCTAGCCCAACTTACCGCGAACTGCTTTATTTACGACTGTCACAAACCTATGATTTAACTGATGAGGCCCGCGAACAAAGGTTTCAGGATTTACGTCTCGAGATGACGTTATTGCCAGCGGTATGGTTATCTTTCCAGACCGATACCACTCTGGATGTTGATACGGGTGACTGGACTAAGGTGGCTGTGGCGGGGAAAATCAAGGATCAACAGGAGAATTCATTACGGCTTGAATATCGTTATGATTCGGTCAATGATATTGATTATGGTTTGGTTGACCTGAGTGTTGCTTTTCTTAAGCCGGTTTATTTGACCTATCAACAACGTTACGAATTTGCCACCGATGAACAGTTAGAGCAAGTGATCGGTATCGAATATCGCCAACAATGTTGGAGTGCTCAATTCTCCTATCGTGAATATGAAGATGATCGTGCCGTGATGTTGACATTCACCATGCGTGGAATTGGTTCGGTTGGTGGTATTGGTGGGAGCTTGGGTGGAATTTAATATGGGACGAGACGGGATAATACTAGCCTCAGTTTTTGATCTGCGAGGTGCTGTTTGACTGCTACCCGCAAGCCAGAACCAACTGGCAGAAAAAACTTACTGACCATTTGTTTACTTGTAGTTATTCTGCTGATGTTCGCCTATGCTGTATTTGGCAGCCGTGGGGTGTTGAGGATTCTTCAGGCACAAGAGCAGACACAGGAATTACAACAACAACTTGCTGATTTGCAGCAACAACAGCAGCAACTCCGCAGTGAAATTGAACGATTACAGAAGGATAAAACCTATTGGGAACAGCTGGCCCGGACGAAACTAGGTATGGTTCGAGAGGGTGAGTTGATTTACCATCTTCCCGATAGGGATACTGAAGAAAAGAGGCAGTAAAAAAGATGAAAGATCAATTGCGGCTGGCAATTCGAGCAGCCTTGAAACAATGCTACGCTGACGATTCACTCACTTCCGGAGAGTTTCCGGATGAGGTTCAACTGGAAATTCCCAAGAATCCCGAGCATGGTGATTTTTCGACTAATCTGGCGATGACTCTGGCAAAGCCAGAGCGCAAGGCACCTAGAAAAATTGCAGAAATTTTGGTTACAGCACTTCAGGGGACATCTCTCTGTGACAAAATCGAGATTGCCGGGCCAGGATTTATTAATTTTCGTCTTGCAGCAACCTGCTGGTACGAAGTGCTTGATCAGATTATGCAGCAGGATGAGAAGTATGGTTACAGTCAGGTTGGCGCCGGGAAAAAAATCCAGGTTGAATTTGTCAGTGCCAATCCAACGGGTCCGCTGCATATCGGTCATGGTCGCGGAGCGGTTGTTGGGGATGCTGTGGCTGCAGTGTTGCAGGCTGCCGGATTTGAAGTTCAGCGCGAATATTATGTCAATGATGCGGGAAACCAGGTTCTGACCCTTGGCCGTTCGATTCTGCTGCGACTACGAGAGTTGCAGGGGGACATTATCGAATTTCCTGAAGATGGCTATCAGGCAGCTTATATTGTTGATCTGGCTGCCAAATATCGTTCCGAGCAGGGTGAATTAAATGATGTTGCCGAAGCTGAGGCGATTGCATCCTGCTCCCGTTTTGGTATTGTAGAAATTCTCAAGTGGATTGAAGCTGACTTAAAGTCTTTTGGTATCCACTTTGATCATTGGTTTAGTGAGCAGAACCTTTACGACCAGGGGATGGTTGACCAGGAACTGCTTAAATTGAAAGAAAAGGGGCTCTCTTTTGAGGAAGATGGCGCCCTTTGGTTGCGTACCACCGAGTATGGTGATGACAAGGATCGGGTCCTAATTAAATCGGACGGCAGCTACACTTATTTTGCCTCCGATGTCGCCTACCATATGGAAAAATTTGACCGTGGTTTTGATCAGGTGATAGATGTCTGGGGTGCTGATCATCACGGTTATATTCCTCGTATGAAAGCGATGTTGGCTGGATTGGGACATCCTCCGGAAGCCCTTGAGGTATTGCTGATCCAGATGGTTAATTTACTGCGTGATGGTAAGCCATTTATTATGGGAAAACGCTCCGGTAACTTTATCACTCTGAAAGAGGTTATTGATGAAGTTGGCTGTGACGCGTGTCGTTTCTTTTTTCTGATGCGCCGTTGTGATAGCCAGCTCGATTTTGATTTGGAACTGGCCAAGCAGCAAAGTAGCGATAACCCCGTCTATTACGTTCAATACGCCCATGCCCGAGTTTGCAGTATTAACCGGAATGCTGCAGAGTCTGGGATTGAGCAGCTGCAGTCTGGGCAGGTTGACTACAGTCGTCTTGAATTGGCTGAAGAGTTAGCACTGGTAAAGCAGCTAGCCCGTTTTCCAGAAACCGTTGTTGGTGCCGCTTTGAGTTATGAGCCGCACCGAATTATTTTTTATTTGCAGGATCTTGCTGCTCAGTTTCATAGTTATTATAATCGACATCGAGTGTTAGTTGATGATCCGGCAACAACCCGGGCTCGACTCTGTTTGGTGAATTCAGTGCGGATAGTTCTAGCCAATGCCTTGCAGATGCTTGGTATGTCGGCTCCAGAGCGAATGTAAAAAAAGGGGACAACAATGATGGCTACGTTAAAGACACGGACGCAGCGGCGGATGGAGAAACGCCAAGCGGTTATTCTGCTGGTGCTGGTGCTGGTGGTTTCATTGGCCAGTTTCACCCTTGGGGTGATTGTTGGTCGACGGGGTGCCGAAAGGGATCTGGCACAAAAGATTCAGCAGACAGAAAAGGTCCTGGTGACTCAGGCTTCATCTCCTGTTGCTCCATCGATGCCTGTCCCTGCTACGGGACAGCAGGTTGACGTCCCGCCGGTTGAGCCAGTGGCTGAAAAAACAAAATTGAGTTTTTATGATGATCTGGCAAAAGAGACTGTTACAGAGACTGTTCCGCTTGGAAGTGGCATTAATCTCGCTCCGGTAGAAAAGCAGGAGATTAGCAATGTTGTTCAGCCCCCAATCGATTTGCCCGATCAGCCGATTGTAAAAAAGGAAACAATTGTTGTTGCCGCCGTTGTTGAGCCGGCCACTCAGGATGAATCGACAAAGGTCGCTGCACAAAAAATAGAATCGGAGATGCCTAAAGCTGTCCCTTCCGGTAGCCATGCGGTCCAGATAGGATCTTTTGGCGCCGCTGGTGATGCAATCACTTTAAAGAAGAAGATGTTGGACAAAGATTATCCGGCATTTGTGGTCGAGGCGGATCTTGGCAAAAAAGGGCTCTGGTATCGTGTGCGTATCGGTCCCTACGCAGATTCTGCTACTGCTAAATTGGCGCAGAAACTGTTGGAGGAAAAGGAGCAGATCAAAGGGTTTGTTTCCCGTCAGTAGGGCTCTGAAAGAGCCGATTTTGATAGATTTTTCACTTGACATTTCCACATCGGAAGTCTATTTTCCAGTGCTCATGTCGCGGGATGGAGCAGTCTGGTAGCTCGTCGGGCTCATAACCCGAAGGTCGGAGGTTCAAATCCTTCTCCCGCAACCAAAGCCGATCCCTCCTTTGGAGGTTCAGATAGTGTTCATCTGAAAGATTCAGATGAACACAAAAGAGTTTCGGCGGTGTAGCTCAGTTGGTTAGAGCATGCGGCTCATATCCGCAGTGTCCGGAGTTCGAATCTCTGCACCGCCACCATTTTTAAGCCTTTCCCGCTATCGGGGAGGGCTTATTTCGTTTATAGTTTAGCAGTCACTTTAATCGCTAGATGTCAATTTGACCGGATATTCTGAATACATGAAATTATCCCCTTTAGAACAGTCGATTATCGATACTGTTCCCTCTGAAGCTAGTCAATTGCTGGTTGGTGTTTCCGGTGGAGTTGATTCGGTCGTATTGATGCATCTCTTGTGTTCGCTTGCGGAATCCTTGAACCTTTCCCTGCAGGTGGCACACCTTGACCATCAGATCCGGCTAGAAAGCGCTGGTGATGCCACCTTTGTCAAAGATCTCTGTGTTCAGTGGGATATCCCCTGCCATATCGAGTCGTGTGATGTTCCGGCATTGGCAACACACGACAGGTCAAGTCTCGAAATGGCTGGTCGGAATGCCCGCCGGGAGTTTTTGCAACGGATTGCTGGGAAGAATAATGCAGAACAAATCGTTCTTGCTCACCATCGGAATGATCAGGTGGAAACCTTTATGTTGCGCTTGTTGCGTGGCAGCGGACAAAGTGGCTTGGCAGCTATGCGTGTTCATCGGGGTATCTGGTGGCGTCCTCTGTTGCATTGCAACCGTGACCAGATTCTTGAATATGCACAACAGCACGAACTCAGTTGGGTTGAAGACGACAGTAATTGTGATCCGACCTTTTTACGTAATCGGCTTCGTACTCAAATAATTCCGCAACTCGTTGACATTAATCCTAACTTTGATAACAGAATTGCAGGATTAACCCAACAGTTTCAGCTTGAAGAAGATTATTGGCAGCAGCAGGTTGAACAGAAATTTGCGGATCTGGTTGTATCACGTAATGATGGCCTTCGCTTGAGCCGTCCGATTCTGCTGGCACAACATCCGGCGTTGCGAATGCGTCTGCTGCGTGAAGCATTGCGTCAAATTCGTGGTGATTTGCAGAAAATTGCAGAAGTACACCTTCAGGCGATTGAAGATATGCTGGTTGGCCGAAGGAGCCAGGCGCAACTCGATTTGCCTGATTGTTGGGTTGCCCGTCGTTATGAAACCCTTTGGTTTCGAAAGGTGGCACCAAAGTTATCAGATCCGTTTGATCTGCTTCTCCCTGTTTCCGGTGAGCTTGAACTCCCTGATGGACGCGTGTTACGTGTTACTCTGCAGGATGAACAAGAAGGTGAATCGTTGGATGTTACTGAATACTCCTTTGCCGATTTACCTCAGCCTCTACAGGTACGTAATTGGCAGGACGGGGATCGATTTGAGCCCTCTGGTATGGTTGGGCATAAGCGGCTGAAACATTTTTTTGCTGATAATAAGGTCGAGTCAGAGATACGACTGAACACCCCTTTGCTGGTCAGCGGGGGAGAAATTTTGTGGGTCGTTGGAATGCGTCGATCGTGTCATGCTGTTGCCGGGCATGATCGTGGGAGAATTCTGCGTGTAGAATTGTTTTGAGAGAGCAAAAAAGAGGACAAAAAGCTTGTAGCCCTATGTCCTTTTATGGTAATTTTTCCAGCTAGTTTTGTACAAAATCTTGTCAATATCCAAACAAAATATAAGAATCTTTAAATTAACTACTCCATAGGGGGTCTTGTGAGCCAATTTCAGAAAAATTTAGCATTGTGGCTGGTCATCTCTTTGTTGATGATCATGCTTTTTAATATGATGACCCAAAAAGATACTGAGCAAAAACAGATCAACTATACGGAATTTCTCAGTTCGATTGATGATGGTCAGATCAGCAACATTACCTTTCAGGGGAATAAGGTCACAGGTATATTTGCTGATGGAAGTAAATTCCAAACTTATGCACCGATGGATGAACAACTGATCCCTGAGTTGAAAGAGAAGGGTATCATCATCGAGGCTAAGCCGATGGATGATCAGGGGTTCTGGTTCACGCTGCTGATTTCCTGGGGACCAATTCTGCTGTTGATCGCGGTCTGGATCTTCTTTATGCGCCAGATGCAAGGTGGTGGCGGGAAGGCGATGAGTTTTGGCAAAAGCAAGGCCAAACTGCTGACCGATACCCAGGGGATGGTAACTTTTAAAGATGTTGCCGGGGTTGATGAGGCTAAGCAGGAACTTGAAGAGGTGGTTGAGTTTCTGCGGGATCCGAAGAAATTTACCAAGCTTGGCGGAAAAATCCCCAAAGGGGTTTTGCTGGTTGGTGCACCGGGTACTGGTAAGACATTGCTGGCTCGTTCGGTCGCTGGTGAGGCGGGGGTGCCTTTCTTTACTATTTCCGGTTCCGATTTTGTCGAGATGTTTGTCGGTGTTGGTGCCAGTCGGGTTCGTGATCTGTTTCTTCAGGGCAAAAAGAATGCTCCCTGCATTATTTTTATCGATGAAATCGATGCGGTAGGTCGCCATCGTGGTGCTGGCCTCGGTGGTGGACACGATGAGCGTGAACAGACCCTGAATCAGTTACTGGTTGAGATGGATGGCTTCGAATCGAATGAAGGTGTCATCCTGGTTGCAGCAACCAACCGCCCGGATGTTCTTGATCCAGCATTATTGCGCCCTGGTCGTTTTGACCGCCAAGTGATGGTGCCACGCCCTGACATTAAGGGACGGCATAAGATTTTGGTTGTCCATTCCCGTAAAGTCCCGATGGCTGATGATGTGAATCTTGAAGTGATTGCCAAGGCAACCCCGGGATTTTCTGGTGCTGATCTGGCAAATCTAATCAATGAGGCTGCTTTGTTGGCTGCACGTGGCAATAAAACCAAAGTTGATAAGGATGATTTTGAGGCGGCGAAAGATAAGGTTCTGATGGGTGCCGAGCGTCGGTCGTTGGTGATTACCGAGGAAGAGAAGAAGGTCACCGCCTATCACGAAGCTGGCCATGCTCTGGTCTCTTTGCTGACGCCGGGATCAGATCCGGTCCACAAGGTCTCGATTATTCCACGTGGTCGTGCCATGGGTGTCACTATGTACCTCCCTGCGGAAGAGAAATACAGTGAGACAGCCAAAGGACTGCATATTCGCATCCGGGCATTGCTTGGTGGTCGGATTGCTGAGGAGTTAACCTTTGAATCAGTGACCAGTGGTGCCAGTAATGATTTAGAACGAGTGACAGCTATTGCCCGTAAGATGGTTTGTGAATGGGGAATGAGTGAAAAGATCGGGCCGATGGCATTCGGTGAAAAAGAGGGTGGGGAGGTCTTTCTCGGTCGTGATATGGGGCATATGAAAAACTATAGTGAAGCGACTGCTGTTGATATCGACGATGAAATCCGTAGAATTGTTAATGAAAATTATGCGTTGACTCGCACTTTGCTCAAAGATCACCAGCCACAACTAATTGATCTGTCTGAATTGATATTGGAAAAAGAGACCTTGGAAAGTTCGGAAATTCTTAACGTTGTTTTCCCTGACGGACTCCCCGAGTACTTAAAACCTAAAATTGTTGAACCGGCGCAAGAAGATCCAAAGCAAGAAGATGACTTCAGCTTTGAAGGTGATACTGCTGGTACAGAGATGACGGAAGAAGCAGAAAAATCTGCAAAGGTTGAACTGGCGGCTGAGGGAACGGCTGGATCTGATCCAGCGACCAAGGAGGAAGAGACTCCTGAGTCGTGAGACTTGCCAGGGCAAAGAGATTAACAGGACGAGACTGTCATCTTGATTTGAGCCAACCCTGTATCATGGGTGTGTTGAATATCACCCCCGACTCTTTTTCTGATGGGGGTCGATACCTGAATGTTGAAATGGCTGTGCGACAGGGCTTGGTTATGCAGCAGGAGGGGGCTGCGCTTCTTGATATCGGTGGTGAAAGTACCAAGCCTGGTTCTCTTCCGGTTTCAGCTGATGAAGAGCTAGCGCGAATTATTCCGGTTATCGAAGCTCTGCGGCAGGAAACAGATTTACCTCTTTCTGTTGATACCAGCAAAGCAGTTGTTGCCCGAACAGCGATTGCTGCTGGAGCTAACTTCATCAACGACATCAGTGGGCTGACTTTTGACCCGGAAATGTCTACGGTTGCCGCAGAAACGGGTGCCGGATTGTTTCTAATGCATACCAGTGGTCGCCCTGAGGTCATGCAGCGACAGACGGAGTATCAGAATCTGTTGGCTGAGGTTATCGCCAGTTTACAGCAGAGTATTCATCTGGCTCTGGATGCAGGGGTTGAACACAGTCGATTAGCGGTTGATCCCGGTATTGGTTTTGGCAAAAGTGTCCTGGGAAATCTTGATCTGCTGCACCATTTGGATCAATTACATCAACTCGATTGCCCGATTTTGTTGGGAACTTCGCGGAAAAGCTTTATCGGAGCAATCCTTGATCAGGACGATCCGCAGCAACGTTTATATGGAACTCTGGCTACGGTTGCCTTGGGGGTGAGTCAGGGAGTTCAGATTTTCCGGGTTCATGATGTCCACTCAGCTCGGGAAACTGCGTTAGTTTCTTGGGCGATTCGGGAACAACAACTCCCTTCCTGATGGCGTAGCTATTTCAAGGGTTTTTAGCAAATATCCATGCATTATTCTCTACATGTTTTAGTTCCTATGATTCTATAGAATAACTTTCGCACGGTGGCTGCAATGTTAGATGTCCTTACAAATATCCGTTTACTTGATATTCTGGATGTTTGTATTGTTGCTTTCATCATTTATCGTATTATCCTTTTGATAAAAGGGACCCGTGCTGTCCAGATGGTTCTGGGTCTGGTCGTTGTTTTTGTCTTTTATGTGGGTTCCCGTGTCGGTGATCTGCATACCCTCAATTGGTTTCTGAGTAATTTCCTCTCTTCGATTATCCTGGTCATTGTTGTTATTTTTCAGAATGATATACGGCGGGCATTAATGCACGTCGGGCGCAATCCTTTTTTTGGTGGGATGAGTTCACATGATGAATCTGCGGTCATTGATGAGCTGGTGAAAGCGTGTGTCGCCCTGGGAAGCCGTAAGATCGGTGCTTTGATTGCCATCGAGCGAGAAAACGGAATCAATGATATTCTTGAATCGGGGACTTCCATTGATGCACGGGTTTCCTGTGAATTGATTCGCTCGATTTTTATGCCATCCTCTCCAATTCATGATGGGGCTCTGGTGGTGCAGCAGGGTCGTTTGACTCTGGCGGGGTCTTTTCTGCCATTGAGCCGGGGACTTGATCTGACCAAAGACCTTGGTACTCGGCACCGTGCAGCTGTTGGACTAACGGAGTTGGCTGATGCCGTGGCTATTGTCGTTTCTGAGGAGACAGGAAATATTTCCGTCGCAGTCAATGGGGGAATGACCAGGAACTTGGATGCTGCCAGTCTGAAAAAAGTTCTTGGACGGTTGCTGGAACCACGTAGAGTCAAAACTAAGAAAAAAATACAGCAGCAGCAGAAGAAAGGCTGATTGAGATGTTCAAATTGTTGACCGATAATTGGACATTGAAGCTACTCTCTCTGGCTTTTGCGTTGTTACTCTGGGTGTTTATTATGGGCGAACGGCGACTGGAAGTGGGTTATCGGGTGCCACTAGAGCTGCAGAATATCCCCCAAGAGTTGATGGTTGCTAACGAAGTCCCCAGTCTGGTTGATGTTCGGGTCAGTGGGCCGCGGACATTGCAAATGAAAGTCAGCCCAAACGATATCAGTATTATTGTTGATCTCACGGATTTGAAACCGGGATTGACAACCTTTAAACGTTTGGAAGAGAGATTGAATCTGCCAAGTGGTTTGCTGGTGACCCGCTTGTCACCATCATTTATCGATCTTAAGTTGGAACGAATCAAGCAGAAACTTGTACCGGTTAAGATTGCCCTGATTGGGGAACCTCTGTCTGGTTTCAGGGTTGCAAGTGTTAACCTTGTCCCGGACGAGGTTCTTGTTGAGGGTGCCGAAACCGAACTGAAAAGTATCAGTGAAGTGATCACTGAGGAAGTTGATCTAAATGGTGTCAACGAAGGTTTTTCTCTTATCGTTCCATTAGTTTATCGCGGTACCTATACACACTTTAAAGACGAAAGAACCACTGAGGTTCAAGTAGAGATTCAACCTGTAGAGCCTTTGCCTCCTGCTGAAGATAATGGTATGGAGCAGCAGGATACTAACCAGGAAGAAAAAAAGGACAGCTGAAGATGGAAAAAAAATTATTTGGCACCGATGGTGTGCGAGGTGTTGCTAATATTGAACCGATGACGACCGAAATGGCGATGCAGCTTGGGCGAGCAGCGGCTTTTGTGTTTAAGGATAATACCAGCCGTCGCCATCGGGTTGTTATTGGTAAAGATACCCGATTATCTGGCTATATGATCGAGAATGCACTGGTTGCCGGGATCTGTTCGATGGGTGTTGATGTGTTAATTGTCGGCCCGTTGCCAACCCCGGGTATCGCTTTTATTACAACTTCAATGCGTGCTGATGCTGGAGTGGTCATCAGTGCTTCGCATAATCCCTACCATGATAATGGGATTAAATTTTTTTCCAACGATGGTTATAAACTTCCAGACGACCTTGAATTGCAAATCGAAGATCTGATT
>JASJGT010000112.1:0-3779 GCA_033791405.1 Desulfuromusa sp. | reverse complement strand
AGTTGATCAAATTGTTGAAGAGAGCCTTCAGGTCACAGTTGAAAATTCTCAGAACAGTCGTGATTTTGGATTATTCCATGCGCGCTTAAGTGTTTTTACAAATACATTTTATATCGATGACAAATGGTATGACACTGAAAGTAACGGTTTGCAGAAAGAAATCAACCATTTGCAGGCTTCTTCGTACGGTTCCGATTCTGAGGGTCTTTTAACTCAATTGGAAAACCAGTTTTCGGTGTATCTGGAACGGCGTGAATGGCTCAATTATCTTTTTTTCTGGCGTTCTGAGCAGGATAAGGATATTGGGGAACTGCTTACCCTGCTACAGGAAATAATTGCTGAAAGAATGATAGAAGTAACCCTTGCGGGGGGTGAAGCTGACTATCTGGAGCAGTTGGTTTCTCTGGTCTCTGGTTATCGGGAAAATTTATTTGAAATTGCAAAACTCAATGCCGAAGAGAACCCCGCGCACTTACTTTCTGCGGCCCTCGATTCCCCTATCCCGTTAGCGGCGGAATTGCAAAATCTGGTTATGCGGCTGGGCACTCTAACCGCATCAGAACCACCCCTTAATCGTTTAGGCCGACACCTGGTTGATCGTTTTGCCCACTATCAATACCTGATGAAACAGTATCAGGAGGAGATGGTTCGACTCGGTGAATTAACCCGAGGTCTAGATCAAACAACCATCCAAATTTTATCGAACATGGAGCAATTAGATCAGCAGACAGTTGCAGCCATGGATGACGCCAGATTTGAAATCAGAAATTCCATTCTGACAACAGTGACTTCGGTGCAGGTTCTTTTGCTGCTGTTGGCTTTATTGTCCTGGTTCTCCCTACGGAATCTGTTCAAAAAACACATCCAGACACCCATGACCTTGATCAATGACCGATTGGAAAAATTTCAGCAGGGTGATCATAGCTCAACAATGCAATTGGGACGACATGATGAATGGGACGAAATTGAAGTGGTTTTCAATCGGATGCTGATTGATCTCCAAGAGAGTTTGTCTGCATTGCAGGAATCGGAACAGCGCTATCGAGATATTTTTACGAATGCGAAAGAGGGTATTTTTCGCACCAGCATTTCTGGACAATTTCTGGAGTTGAATCCTGCGGCAGTTGCCATGCTTGGCTATGATACGGCAGAAGAAGCTTTTGCAAGTTTTTCTGATCTTGACCAGCAACTGTATCAAAATCCGCATGATCGTGAACATATGCTGGCTCGATTATACGAGAAGGGGACTCTCCTCAACTATGAAGTGGTGATGCTGCGCAAAAATGGGGATATTTTCTGGGCGTCACTTAACAACCACCTAATCCGTAATGACGAGGGGGAAATTCTCTATATTGAAGGAACCGTGAGGGATATTTCTTCACAAAGAGCAGCTCAGGAAGCACTTCAACAGTTGCATGTCTACCTGCAGAATATTATTGACTCAATGCCTTCGGTATTGATCTGTGTAGATATTAATATGAAGATAACGCTTTGGAATAAACGAGCCGAGCTGGAGAGTGTTCTTACGGCAGAAGAAGCCAAGGGCCTTTCAATGACTGATGTCTGTCGCCTGTTCGAACCAACGGCATACATACCGAAGCTGTCGGAGACAATACGTAACAGAAAACCGACCCGGTTATTGAAGGTTGAGAGTACCAAAAAGGCAAAAGATGGGAATAGTCGCTATTTTGATATTCTTATCTATCCTCTTTCGTTGACTGCGGCAAGTGGCGCGGTCATTCATATAGATGATGTCACTGAGCGGTTGCGACTCGAAGAGATGATGGTCCGTTCAGAAAAAATGCAGTCTATTGGTGGTCTGGCTGCCGGGTTGGCACATGAAATTAACAATCCTCTGGCGGTCATTCTACAGAATGTGCAGGTTTTGAGTCGGCGTTTGTCTCCCGATTTAAGTAAAAACCGGGAAATAGCTCAAGATTTGGGAACAACGATTGAGACGATAGTTGAATATACTCGGCTTCGGGGGGGTGAAAAAATGCTCCACTCGATCGCCAATGCGGGTCAGCGAGCGGCAAAAATTGTTGAAAATATGCAGAGTTTCAGTCGGCGTGGGGTGTCTAACCTTATCCCTTGTTCGATCTCTGATCTGCTGGAACGAACGATTGAACTTGCCGGAAGTGATTATGACATGCGGAACCACTTTGATTTTAAAAAAATTTCTTTGGTTCGTGATTATCAATCAGTTCCAGATGTGTGTTGTGAGATCAGTCAGATCCAACAAGTCTGTCTCAGTTTACTAAAGAATGCAGCGCAGGTATTAAGCTTTAACACGGAAGAGCCACAGATAACTCTGAAAATTTTGATGTCCGGGGAGCACCATATTTGCTTGCAAATTGGGGATAATGGGCCGGGAATGGAAGATGATGTCGCTGCAAAGATATTTGATCCATTTTATACAACACGAGAAGTTGGCCAGGGAACCGGGCTGGGATTGTCAATTGCCTACTTCATCGTGGCCCATAACCATAATGGTAGCTTGAGTGTGACCTCTGAGCCAGGTAAAGGAAGTTGTTTCGAGATGATTCTGCCTCTGGAAAATGACGCAGAGGTTTTGTCCATGAATAAATAGTGGAGTGGAGGCACAGGTGGCGGTTATTGCTTGGAAGAGTATTTATGAAACCGGTATTGTTGCCTTGGATAATGAACATCGTCGGCTGATTGAGGAGATCAATCGATTATATGAGGCGGTACGGGACAAGCGGGGAGAAGCTGTTTTGGCGGATATTCTCGCGATGTTGGAGAAATACACCGTTGATCATTTTCAGCATGAGGAAAAGTTGATGGAGGAATACCATTATTCTGGGCTGGCAGAACATCAAAAAATCCATCAGGAACTGATTGATGAAATTCAAGGATTTAAACAAAGAAATACTTCAGGGACTGAAGATCTTGCCAGGGAGTTATTGACATTTCTTCGGGTGTGGGTTTTAGAACATATTATGAAAGTTGATAAAGAGTATGGAGCCTTTCTGGAATCTCGTGGCGGTCGGTTTATCGAATAGAATCAGCCTGCAGCATTGAAATTTTTTCTGAAACAAAAAGACTGTTCGCTACCGGACAGTCTTTTTGTTTGATATCCCTTGCAGATCATGACTTAATCTGGAGATAATGAAGAATATTTCTGTTTTGGCTCTGAAAGGAAAGTGAAGATGAATGGATTGATGAGAACTTCGGTCAAAGAGTTGTTGCAGTCACAACAGCCGGAAGAAGCAATTTGTGTCAAAGGGTGGGTGCGTTCCATTCGGCGGGGTAAGGATGTTGCTTTTGTTACTTTGAATGACGGCAGTTGCTTTGCCTCTTTACAGGTTGTTTTAAGTCCGGACCTTGATAATTATGAGGCAGTATCTAAGGTTGGAACTGGCGCCAGCTTGGCTGTTGTTGGGCAGCTGGTTGAATCACCAGCTGCGGGGCAGGCTTGGGAGGTGCAGGCACAGTCGATTGAAATCGTCGGCGCTGCGGATGAAGATTACCCGCTGCAGAAAAAACGCCATAGCCTCGAATATTTGCGTTCAATCGCCCATCTACGACCGCGCTCCAATACCTTTGGTGCGGTGTTTCGGATGCGGAGCGCCCTTGCTTTTGCAACTCATCAATTTTTTCAGCAGCGTGGTTTTCTCTATGTACAGACACCGATTATTACCGCCAATGATTGTGAAGGTGCCGGGGAAATGTTTCGGGTCAGTACCCTTGATCCGAAAAATCCTCCACAACAGGATGGCAATGTCGATTGGACGCAAGATTTCTTTGGTGAACGCACT
>JASJGT010000111.1:0-2752 GCA_033791405.1 Desulfuromusa sp. | reverse complement strand
CATCGCCTTGGTTCTTGTGCATCCACTCGAGCACATTGTCCGTGTAATTCTTCGTAGAATAGAAGTCTTCAGGCAATGATTCCAATGGTTTGCCGTTTCGTTGGTAGACCATGACTTGGTCGGGTGCCGGTGTAACCGGTTGTCGGTCACTCCAATGACTTCCTCCACCCGGAACCAGGATGAAGGTTTCTTCAAAGCCTCTGGCATGCGGACTCGTCTTTGCATCATGGCCAAGGTGCCATTTGCCCACCATGTAGGTATGGTAGCCTCCAGCTTTCAAAGCCTCTGGCAGACTAGCAACATCGAAATTAAGATATCCTTCATAGCCGGGAACACCCTCCATTTCCGGAGTCGTTAGTTCTCCCATCGTACCGAGCCCCGCCCTGTGATTATCAACCCCAGAAAGCAGAACCGATCGACTGGGGGAACATGTGGGCAGCACATGAAAATTCGTCAGTTGCAGGCCTTCTTCAGCCAAAGTATCCAGCGTCGGGGTCGCAATTTCACTACCGAACGATCCGATATCGGTATACCCCATGTCATCCGCAACGATTAGCAGGATGTTGGGACGCTTAGACTTAACAGAAATTGCTTCGTCAGAGGGTTGTAATTTTTGATTGCAACTAATCATAGAAAGCGTTGCCACGGCAAGAATAAGCACTCTCAAAACGTTGATCTGTTCCCTCTTCTTGTTCTTCATCTGTTTTGGTCTCCATCTGCACGGTTTTTTTTGCTTGCGGCTTAACAAATCAAATCAATGTGTGGTCCTGTTATGTTGCCATGTTATTTGTTTTATCTGCTATACTATTTTTTGTCATCCACTGAATACTCTGATTTATTTTTTTTAATATATGAACCGCAGCCCTGTACCAACCCCCCAATCATAGGGTTTATCTCCGCCTAACCCCACAAGTCCGTCCACATACAGCCCTATATTTTTAGTAATATTTTTGCCCAGCTGCAGTTCTGCGGTTGCCGGAATTGCGTTATCATTTTCCCAATCAATAGGGGCTTTTGCATCCAATTTTACCCACATCTGCTCTGGCAGAGGTTTCATAGCGATGAGACGGAAGGCCGTTGTGTTCACATCTTCTCCGGAATAGCTCAAAAACTGCTGAACCAGTGGGATCAATGAAACCCCTCCCTTGAGTGCCAAAGCAACACCGAGAAAGGGTGCCAGTTGATCAGACCCTGATCCGATACCCTTTTCCTGGTCACCCAGATCCACAATCAAATCCAACCCAGTGGCCAAACGATATTTTATACCTCCCCAAACACCATCCGCAGGAAAGTAAATACCCTTTATGGTAACAGATTCCAGGTTATTCTCGCTGTGCCCGGTAATATCGGTCTCCCAATAATGAAGCTCATACTTGATCTTCAACTTGTCATTGGCCATGAAGGCGCCGTCAATGAAAAAATCATTCACATGGCCGGTATCCATATCCAGATACTGCCACCGCAGGTCTGTATTTTTTACCTTGGCCAAGGGGTTGCTTGCGTTTTCCTCGCCGCTTTGCTCTGCAGCCATTGTCAGGGGGCTTGAAAGCAATAGGGCGCAGATGCATGCTAGGAAGATTCGACTTAGCTTTTTATTTCCACGCATATCAGATGTTGACCCTCTTTAAGTTATTAGAAATCGAAGCCGGCCGCCCGTGCGGTGATGGGCTATCTTTTGTCCCCGCCCGGCGGCCTGATAGAAAACTATTTTTTAGACTGCCAAGACATGAATGTCTCAGTTTTGATATCTTGCCAGTAGCTGGCACTGGCACATAAAAAGGCTGAGCATACCATGTGGTGGTCAGCCGGAAAGCCTGTTCGGTGCAAATTACCTTAGAAAAAAACATCTATCACAGAAAATCAGTGAACTAAGATGTATTGAGATCATCCTTGCTACGCGGACCTTTTGAAATACGGTGATTCGTTGGAAAGATCAGTAAAATCTGCCATCAATTTTTACCTGTGATAGCAAATTGAAAGTCAACTATTTTTCCAAAGCGACCAACCACCAGATCTAGTGGTCAGCCAATTTTTTGATTGGGTGGTTTTTAATAGCAGATACATTTTAACGCTTCACATCACCGGCAGCAAGAAGCAGAGCGAGGAACAAGCGGTGATTCTTGCTGTCCGAGTGTATGTGATTGTTGGGCGCCTACACTTAGAAACAGGCACTTACGTGCAATTGATGCTCCTATTTCTTGGGTCGTCCAGCCATAAAGACCTCTACAAGTTCTTTTGATTCAGGCCTGAGGTTTTCAATTCCCGTGTATGGGATGCCGTGCTTGAGTGGATTGTCGGGATATTGTTTCTTCATGCCCATATGCCGAGCGATCATATTTGCGAACTGTCCGCCTGCCCAAACTCCATAGTTGAGAGAGTCGAATTTGCGCTCTTCACGGGGGTCACGGGTGAGATCATAAAAAGCTCCGTCGACAACGGCGTTGGAACCTGGAGGGGGTATATGTAGTTTAAACTTGTTCTTCACCACCGACTTGAGGTTTGGACCTTCATAGATAAACACATAGTCCCGCCGCCCGTGCGTTTCTCCCAGAAGCATCACGCCGCTCTGGTCAATACCGTCGATAATCCGGTCTTTGGGAATCTGGTCTGTTGCATCGGCCAAACGAGCGAAGGTGGTATAGAGGTCGCTTACATGAATAATGTCCTCGGCATAAGTTCCCGGCTCGATAACCCCTTTCCAACTGACATAGGCATTAACCCGCACTCCGCCTTCAAGGTGCTGGGTTTTGCC
>JASJGT010000110.1:0-14503 GCA_033791405.1 Desulfuromusa sp. | reverse complement strand
TTATATCGACAATATTCGGCAACATCACGTGGTTTTTGGTGTTGGCCCAGCGGGAACGGGTAAGACCTATCTGGCAATGGCTATGGGGGTTGCAGCATTGATGCGCAAGGAAGTCAGCCGCATCATATTGGTGCGCCCGGCAGTTGAAGCAGGTGAAAAACTTGGTTTTCTCCCTGGGGATTTGACTGAAAAGGTCAATCCGTACTTGCGTCCGCTTTACGATGCTCTTTACGACATGCTCAATCTGGAAAAAGGTCAAGAGCTATTGGAAACAGGTGTTGTCGAGGTTGCACCATTGGCTTTTATGCGTGGCAGAACTTTGAATGATGCTTTCGTTATTTTAGATGAAGCACAAAATACCACAGCTGAACAGATGAAAATGTTCCTGACTCGCCTTGGGTTCGGGAGCAGGGCAGTTATTACCGGCGATGTGACCCAGATCGATCTGCCACGTGATCGACAATCTGGATTGTTGCATGCGATAGAAGTGTTGAGTGGTGTTGATGGCATCGCTTTCACCCACTTTAGTGATGTGGATGTTGTCCGTCATCCCATTGTTCAGGCTATTGTGCGGGCATATCAGCAGGCTGATCGCCAGAATATTGAATTGAAGCGTGCAACCAGCTAATTCTGGTACTTTTGAGGATATATGATTAAAGAAGAAAAAGATAAATCATTGCAGAATCATCCCACGACTTATGGTGGTGGTGTTCAACGCTTGCGCAATCAGAGTCAACCCCGTCTGGGGGGGTGGTTACTCGTGTTAGTCGCTGTTCTTTTGACCCTGATTATTGTCCCCAAGGGAGGGCTGATCCCCGATTATTATACTCCGGGAGATATTGCCACCAGGGACATTAAATCACCACGTGATCTACTGGTGGAAGATATTCCACTCACCCAGGCAAAACGTGATGAGGCGGTAAATACTGCACCCATTATTTATGAGCTGGACACAACTGCCGGCATCCAGGCGATTGATCGAATTCGTCAGGGACTTGGATTATTACTACAGCATAAGAATGATGTTGAAAGTTTAAAATCGGCAGATTTGTTATTGCAATTAGAGGCCGATTTAGGAGTTCCTTTAACGGCTGAGGAGTTTCAGCCGCTACTTAACCTGGCTCTTAATCAAGATGTCGCAGTTTTAACTGGAGATCTACTGACGCCGGTTTTTAAACAACCAGTTGTGGCTAATTTGCAGGTTTTTAATGCTGATCGAGATCGGGGTCTTTTGGCGATTGAGCGCAGTAGCGGGGAAGAATTGAGACCGCAACTCTTTGCCCAAACTGTTGGTTTGAATGATGCTCTGTTGCAGGCTAAATCTCAGTTGGCATTGATTCCTGGAGCCACTCCAATTCAGCAACAGACATTACTGAAGCTGGTGCAGCAACAATTGCGCCCCAATCTGGTTTTTAATCAACAGGAAACTGAACAAGGCCGCCTGGACGCACGAGAGCAGGTTGCACCGGTTTTATTCCAGGTAAAAAAAGGGGAAATGGTGGTTCGAGAAGGGGAGCGGGTGAGTGCCGATCAGATTCTCAAGCTGCAGGCAATTCGGAAATCAGGTCGCGATAATCGCAGTCTCCAGACAGCTGCAGGTTTACTTATTTGTTCCTTGCTGTTGATCTACGTCGGTTTTTATTTCGCCCAAAATAATATCAGTAAGTTTCGCCCTGATTCTCGCGATTTACTATTTCTTGCCGCCGTATTCCTGACTCTGTTCATACTGATAAAAATATCAATTTTTATTGCAGCGGGGATGGGAAGCAGTTTCGCCTATATTGATTCGTCGGCCTATTTCTATGCGATTCCTTTCGCGCTAGGCGCTATGCTGGTACGAATTGTCCTTAACTCCGAAACCGCATTCTTGTTTACAGTTTGTGGTGCGGTGTTGGTCGGAATATTGTTTGGCAACAGTCTTTTGATGGCTCTTTATGTCTTGATTGGTAGCTTGGTTGGTGCGCACGGCGTACGTCATTGCCAGAAACGGACAACTCTGTACCGAGCCGGTGTATGGATCGGGATGGCAAACATGGCTCTGCTTATTGGTATCCATTTTCTGACGGGTCGCAATTTTGAACTGCAGCTACTCTGGAAACTCGGTTTTGGTTTCTTTGGCGGGGTGATCAGCGCAATTGTTGTTAACGGGATTATTCCGTTGGTGGAGTCAGCTTTCAAGTACACAACCGATATTAAATTGCTGGAATTGGCTAATATGAATACGCCGATTTTACGGCAATTGATGATTGAAGCTCCTGGAACTTATCATCATTCTATTCTGGTCGGCAATCTGGCTGAAGCTGCTGCTGAGGCTATTCACGCCAATCCATTGTTGACCCGTGTTGCAGCCTATTATCACGATATTGGCAAAATTAAAAAGCCTCTCTACTTTATTGAAAATTCGGGGGGACAACGCAACAGGCATGATAAATTGGCACCATCGATGAGCGCTTTGATTCTTACATCGCATGTCAAGGATGGGGTGGAATTGGCTCGTGAGCATAAATTGGGTGCGGAAATAATTGATATTATTCAACAACATCAAGGGACGACCCTGATCAAATTCTTCTATGATCGGGCAAAAAGCCAGACCGATCCAGGGATGCCGCAGGTTGATGAGCGTGATTATCGCTATCATGGTCCGAAGCCGCAAACTCGTGAAGCAGCACTGATTTTATTGGCTGATGCGATTGAAGCTGCCAGTCGAACCTTGTCTGACCCAACCCCAGCACGGATTCAGGGTATGGTCCAGAAACTGATCAACAATGTTTTTATTGATGGGCAGTTGAACGAATGTGATTTGACCTTGAAAGATTTAAACTCGATTGCCAAGAGTTTTAACCGAGTCCTCTCTGGATCCTTCCACCATCGAGTTGAATATCCAGAACCAGTACATATTGTTCGGGAACAGGCTGAAGGCACTGAAAAGCCTCCAGGCAAAGAAAAGGCAAAATTTAAACGTGCGAATTCAGATAAAAAATTGCCAGCGCCAACACAAGATCCTGAAGCGGCCATTGCGGAAGATAGCCCAGAAGATCTTAAACGTCTCGGGATATCCTGAGGCAGAGTTGTCGATCCTGATCCTTGATAATGCCGGGATTCAGGAAATTAACCGCGACTATTTGCAACGTGATCGGCCCACCAATGTGATCTCCTTTGCTATGCAGGAAGGAGAAGGGGCTGGTTTCCTGCCATTGCTACTTGGTGATGTGGTTATTTCGGCAGAACGGGCAGCAATAGATGCTGCTGAAGCAGGTATTCCATTTGAATACGAATTATGGTTTTTGCTCGTACATGGTGTCCTCCACTTGCTCGGCTATGATCATGAACGTGGAACTGCTCAGGATGCTGAGCGAATGGAAGCCAGAGAATCTGAAATTTTTGATCTGTTAGTTCGAGAATTCCCGCTTGAAGAAAATAAATAGGCACAAAAATAAAAAAGGAGAACAAAAGCGCAGTGGATAATGATCATGCACAGGAGTCTGATGGCTGGCTGAAACGGTTGGCACGCAGACTGAGCCACCGTCCCCAGGCAAATAGCGAAGAAGAATTACAGGAATTGATTGATGCCTCTGAACAACAGGGGATCATAGATGAAGGCGAGGGGGATATGCTCCAGTCGATTCTGGAGCTGGATGAAACTATTTTGCGGGAAATTATGATTCCGCGGACAGATATGGTCTGTGTCGATGCTGAAGCTCCTTTTAGCAGTATTCTGGAGACTATCCTCAGCTCAGGACATTCCCGTATTCCCGTCTATAAAAACAATATCGACAATATTATTGGTCTGGTCTACGCCAAAGATCTGCTCCGTTTTTGGGGGCGCCCTCTTGATACAATTTCCCTTGATGAGATCCTGCGTCCCCCCTATCTGGTTCCGGAAACGAAACATATCCGTATTTTACTCAAAGAATTTCAAGAAACCTTTATCCATATTGCCATTGTTCTTGATGAGTATGGCGGAACGTCGGGTCTGGTTACTATTGAGGATTTGATTGAGGAGATTGTCGGGGAAATTCAGGATGAATATGATCTTGAAGAAAAATGGTTAATTGAGCAGTCAGATGGAACCCTGCTCGTTGATGGACGTTTGAATATTGAAGAGTTTGAGGAATATTTTGATATCGAAGTGGCGCGTGAAAAATTTGATACTGTTGGCGGTTATATCGTAGAGCAGTATGGCAGGGTTCCTGCTGTTGGTGAGCAGGTCAGGGTTGGGGATTTTGAGATGCTGATTGAACAGGGTGACCAACGCGCCATTCGCCAGATCAGGATTACGCCGCTTGCTCCGACAGCCGTCCAAGCTGGTGGACATTGATGCTCCTGGTAAGACCTGATCGAACCCTGATAATGGCTGCAGTCTCAGGACTTTTACTCGCTGCTGCATTTCCCCGCCCAGATTTGTTTCCTTTGGCCTGGATTGCGTTAGTGCCACTATTGCTGGTTATGCGCCATCGCCCTTTCGCGGCTGGATTTACTGCCGGAATCGTTTTTTTTGCGGCAGTTCTGTATTGGCTAAATATTGTTATGACCACTTACGGTGGTCTAAATCTGATTTTTTCGTTACTTGCCTACCTGTTTTTACTCGTCTATCTCGCTGCTTATTTTGGTCTGGCAATGTGGCTATCTTGCCGTCTTGAGAGAGTTTTAAATCTTCCATACCTGCTGACATTGCCCCCTCTTTGGGTTGCCCTTGAATTTCTTCGGGGCTGGCTGTTCACTGGTTTTCCCTGGGCAATTATCGGTTATTCGCAACAAAATTTTTCTCTGGCGATTCAGAGTTCTGATGTTACCGGGGTTTATGGTGTCAGTTTGATGCTGGTGGTCATCAATTGTGCTATTGCCGGACTGATTGCTGCTCCGAAAAGTCGGTGGGCATGGTTGGGTATTGCTGCTGCCATCGTCATCTCAATCAGCCACTTTGGTTATGGAATCTGGAGGGAGTCGCAACCTCTGGAACAACGATCAGAGCAACTGCGGGTTGCGCTGATTCAGGGAGATATTAATCAGGCACAGAAATGGCTTCCCGAGAACCGGCAGTCCAGTATTGACCGTTACCAGAATTTATCGATACAGGCGCTGCAGAGCCAACCTGATTTAGTGATTTGGCCAGAAGCGGCAACACCTTTTTTTCTACAGGATCAATCTGAACTTGCGCTGCAGGTCAAACAATTGCCCAAGCAGTTGAATGCTTCCCTGCTTGTTGGCAGTCCGGCCCATCGGCAGTTGTCTTCTGGTGAATATCAATATTATAATAGTGCTTATCTTTTTTCTTCCACGGGAGAGACTTTAGGGCGTTCCGATAAAATTCACCTAGTCCCTTTTGGTGAGTATGTCCCACTGGGTAAGCTGCTGGCTTTTATTAATAAACTGGTTGTCGGGGTGGGCGATTTTTCCCCAGGAGAGGTTCAAACACTGCCGTTGAATGGACAACACCTCGGGGTGCTGATCTGTTATGAGGCAATCTTTCCACAGCTGGCGCGTGAATATGTCCGGCAGGGGAGCGATTTGCTGGTTAATATAACCAATGATGCTTGGTTTGGCCGCTCCTCAGCCCCTTATCAGCATTTGGCAATGACCCGATTCCGGGCGATTGAAAACCGTATCTGGATTGCCCGGGCAGCAAACACTGGAATTTCTGCACTGATTTCCCCCGCTGGAAATATCACTTTAGCGGGTCCAATCTTCGAACCGCTGCAAATGAGTGGAATGGTTGGATTGGGAGCTGAGGCAACTTTTTATACTCGCTTTGGGGATATTTTTGCTTATGTCTGTCTGGTATTGAGTGGATTTTTCTTGGCTACCCTGATTTTAACACGCAACTCCTCCTGATTATCTTTTCCTTATTCCTCGTTAGGTCTGTTTTAAGCTAGTAACGCGTTATACTTTGTATTGATGCCCGTGAAAAGTCCTATTCTGAGGCCTCCCTATGCCGTAACTCAGAAATATGATTTTTGTCTTTCATGTAAAATTTTTCAACGGTTTGATAACCATTGTTCAGCCGGGAGTTTAATGTGGAGAGTCATTTAGAAAAACAGGTAGAGCGGATTTTTCCTCGGTTGTTTTTGATTTTTCTCCTACTGGTATTTCCTTTTGAGGTTCTTGCTGCCGATTTTCCACAAACGGAATTGGTCTGGGGTGGGATCGTCATGGGAGTGTTTGGCGGTTTGGCGCTATTTCTGTTTGGTCTGGAACAGATGACCGATGCTTTGAAGGCTACTGCTGGTACAAATCTGAAAATGGTTCTTGAACGGCTCACTGAAAATCGCTTCAGTGGTGCAATTGTCGGGGCACTAGTAACAGCGGTTATCCAGTCATCCTCTGTGACGACTGTACTGGTGGTCGGCTTTGTCAGCGCGGGATTGATGACTCTGAGCCAGTCGATTGGCGTCATCATGGGCGCCAATATCGGCACAACAATAACCGCACAAATTATTGCTTTTAAGATTACCAGCTATGCCTTGGCATTTATTGCAGTTGGTTTTGCCATGCTGTTTCTTGGACGTCAAGAGAAAGTAAAGCAGTATGGTGGAATAATTCTTGGTCTGGGGATGATTTTTTTCGGCATGAGCATCATGAGTGATGCCATGTCTCCACTGCAGAGTTATCCACCGTTTTTTGAGCTGATGGTGCGGATGGAAAACCCCCTGTTTGGTATTCTTGTTGGTGGATTGTTTACTGCATTAATCCAATCTTCATCAGCTACGACTGGAATCGTTATCATTCTGGCAAGCCAGGGATTCGTAACTCTTCCTGCTGGAATTGCTTTGGCACTGGGGGCAAACGTCGGAACCTGTGTAACTGCCATGTTGGCTTCTATCGGGAAACCCCGTGCGGCCTTACGTGCGGCAGTTGTACACGTTATTTTCAATCTTGTCGGAGCTTTGATCTGGGTTGGGTTTATTGGTCAACTTGCCCGTCTGGCGATCGCTTGTTCTCCAGCTTATCCAGAGATCAGCGGGATAGCTCGTCTTGCCGCGGAAACCCCCCGGCAGATAGCCAATGCTAACACGCTGTTTAATATAGCTAACACCCTCATCTTTATTGGTTTTACTCCACTTTTCGGGAAGTTGGTGGCACGACTGTTACCCGAAAAGCCACGTCGCCTGGATCAACCAATTATTGCCCCAAAATATCTGGATGCCCATCTTCTTGATACACCGTCTGCTGCTTTACATGTGGTGCGTATGGAGATTGGACATCTTGGCAGTCAGGTTCTTCTGATGATGTCTATGGCAAGGATCGCAGTTGAAAAGCAAAGTGCGGAGGCTTATCGGGAAATTGAAAAGGCAGATGACGCTGCGGATATTCTGCATGGGGCAGTTATTGAATATCTTAATCGGATTGGGAAGCGGCAACTTACTGAGGAACAGGCACAGGAGTATTATTGCTTGACTCAATCTGCAGATACTTTAGAAAGTATTGGTGATATTCTGGAGACTGACCTGTCTGGATTGGGGGTTAGAATGATTCAGAATAAGCTACAACCAAGCCAAACGATGAAAGTCATTTTGGAGGCTCTTCATGGGAAAGTCTATCTTGCTCTGGAGTCAGCGGTAAAGGCAGTTGTAGATAAGGATCAACTTGCTGCCCAAAACGTTCTTGCATTGCGTAAATCGGTTAATGAAGCCGTAGAAACTGCTTTTCGGCGACAAGTGAAAAGTTTGGCACAAAGTGATCAGAAGCGTCTGGAAGCCCTACACATAGAGTTTGAAATGACGGATAAGTTAAAGCAGATCTATTCGCTGAGCAAACGGATTGCCCGTTTGTTTGTCCCCCGTGAAGTCTAGTTTAGGCGGTTCTGTCTAGGGTTGAATTTGTCCGTTGACATCCAGAAATAATCACGTAAGTATCCAAATATTCATCCTGATTAGTTTATGAAAGGTTTTAGTTATGGAAAAGGTTACGGCGATTATTCCCGCTCGCTACGGGTCAACTCGCTTTCCCGGTAAACCACTAGCGTTGATCAACGGTCTGCCGATGATTCAACATGTTTGCGAGCGTGTCGCCGAGGCAAAAATGGTGGGGCGGGTTATTGTTGCAACGGATGATTCACGTATTGTGACAGCGGTTGAGGATTTTGGTGGTGAGGTGGTGTTGACCAGAACCGATCATCCAACCGGTACTGATCGTCTGGCTGAAGTTACTGAGCAAATTGATTCTGAGTTGATTGTCAATGTTCAGGGGGATGAACCGCTGATCGATCCAAGGATGGTTGATCAGGCAATAGCTCCTCTGGTGGAAAATAGGCAGCTGCAAATGGGGACGCTTGCGAGTCAGATCGATCAGATTGATGATTTTCACAACCCTAATGTGGTTAAAGTGGTGAAGGATCAATCAGGGTTGGCACTCTACTTTTCCCGCGCTCCGATCCCGTGGCCACGCGATTTAAGCTCTGATCAACTTGCTGAGGCATTGCCACGGCTGGGGTTGTTGAGACATATCGGCCTTTATGTTTACCGGCGAGAGCTTTTACTGGATTATCCCTCCTGGCCGAAAACACCCTTGGAAAAATTGGAGAATCTGGAACAGTTGCGCGCTCTTGAACGGGGAATCAAGCTGTATGTGGCAGAGACTGAGTTTAGTTGTCATGGAGTAGATACCCCGGCAGATCTCGAGCGTGTTTCCCATCTCATGTCTGTAGAAAATCAATAATTAAAACGAGTCGTTACTCACTTTTTTAAATATGGAAGGTTTTTTGCATGAACAGGGTTTCTTTCGCTTCTGTTTCTGTGTAGAATTGACCTTTCTAGGGATAGTGTTGTCTATTTAATACTGTAGTGAGTATCAGTTTTTATGAAGGATGGAATGAATCAATGAAAACGAAGTTTCTCTTTGTAACTGGCGGGGTGGTTTCTTCCCTTGGCAAGGGCTTGGCTGCGGCCTCGATTGGTGCTCTGATGGAAGCACGTGGTCTAAAGGTTTCGATGCAAAAAATGGATCCTTATATCAACGTCGATCCTGGAACCATGAGCCCTTTTCAACACGGTGAAGTTTTTGTCACTGATGATGGTGCTGAAACAGATCTCGATCTTGGCCATTATGAGCGTTTTACTTCGGCGAAATTATCCAAAAAATCAAATTTTACCACAGGGCAGGTTTACGATTCGGTTATTCGTAAAGAGCGGCGTGGGGATTACCTGGGTGGAACGGTCCAAGTTATTCCCCATATTACCAATGAAATTAAACAGAAGATTCTTGATAATGCCAAAGATGTTGATATTGCGATTGTCGAAGTTGGTGGTACGGTTGGAGATATTGAATCTTTACCCTTTCTTGAGGCGATTCGCCAGTTTCGTGCTGATCGCGGGCGTGAAAATGTTCTCTATATCCATCTGACTTTGGTTCCTTATATATCCACTGCGGGTGAACTGAAGACCAAGCCGACTCAGCACAGTGTTAAGGATCTGCGTGAAATAGGTATCCAACCTGATATCCTGTTGTGCCGTTGTGATCGTGAAATCCCGCGTGAAATGAAGGCTAAAATTGCGCTGTTTTGTAATGTGCCGGAAGAGGCGGTTATTACGGCTCGCGATGTCGAATCAATTTATGAAGTCCCCAAGGCTTTTCATGACCAGGGACTGGACGAACAGATAGTTGATTGTCTGAATATCTGGACCAAATCTCCGGATCTGAGTGACTGGGAGCGAATTGTTGAGCGGGTGAAGCAACCAGCGAGTGAAACAACGATCGCTATCGTTGGTAAATATGTCGGTTTGACGGAGAGCTATAAATCATTGGCTGAGGCGTTGACCCACGGGGGAATTGCCAATAATTGTCGGGTCAATCTGAAATATGTTGATTCTGAAACATTGGAACGCCACGGTATTAACAATGCTTTTGATGATGTTGATGGTATTCTGGTTCCCGGCGGTTTTGGTGAGCGGGGTAGCGAAGGTAAAATTGCAGCAATACGCCATGCTCGTGAAAATAAGATCCCATTTTTTGGGATTTGTCTGGGACTACAAATGGCAGTTGTTGAGTTCTCCCGTCATATTTGTAATCTTGAGGATGCCCATTCATCTGAATTCCATGAAACTGCAACGAATCCAGTTATTCATATTATGGAAGGGCAGAAGAAGGTTAAAGGGAAGGGCGGGACTATGCGTTTAGGCGCGTATCCTTGTGATCTGGCAGAGGGATCTCTGGCTCGTCGGATTTACGGAAAAGACCATCTGACCGAGCGTCATCGCCACCGCTTTGAGTTTAATAATGATTATCTTGAAAAAATACAAGCTGGCGGGTTGGTTTTTTCCGGGATTAATTCTGAATTAAATCTGGTTGAAATCGCCGAACTGGCTGACCATCCCTGGTTCCTTGGGTGTCAGTTTCATCCTGAGTTTAAGTCTCGGCCGATGGAGCCGCACCCTTTATTTGAATCTTTTGTCGGTGCTTGCCAGAAGCAGCACGAGGAAAATAAATGAGACAAGTCAATATCGGTCCTGTTCGTTTCGGCGGCTCCAAGCAATTAGTTCTGATCGCCGGACCCTGTGCTATTGAAGATGAAGACCTGACTTTACGGATAGCTGAGGGGCTAAAGGAAATCACTCAAGCCCTAGGGTGTGAGCTGATATTCAAAGCTTCCTATGATAAGGCTAATCGAACCTCTGTGACCTCCTTTCGCGGGCTTGGGGTGGAGCGAGGATTGCGGGTTCTGGAACGGGTTAATAAAGAGTTAGAATTACCGATTATCTCCGATGTTCACGATGTCAGTCAGGTTGCTGCAGCTGCAGATGTTCTGGATATTTTGCAAATTCCCGCTTTTTTAAGCCGTCAGACCGATTTATTGGTTGCTGCTGGCAAAACAGAGAAGCCAATCAATCTGAAAAAAGGGCAATTTCTGGCACCCTGGGATATAGAACATGGAGTCAATAAAATTGCCTCAACTGGAAACGAAAAAATTCTATTGACGGAGCGGGGTGTTTCTTTCGGTTACAACAACCTGGTTGTCGATATGCGTTCACTGGTGATTATGCGCGAGATGGGTTATCCGGTAGTTTTTGATGCCACCCATTCGGTGCAGTTGCCGGGTGGTGCCGGCGGTTCTTCTTCAGGGCAACGGGAATATGTTGGTGCTTTATCGCGAGCGGCAGCGGCAACCGGTATCGATGGCTTGTTCTGGGAGGTCCATGAGGATCCTGATCATGCTCTCTGTGATGGTGCAAACTCCCTGCCTCTGGCGCAGGTCAAAGAGATGCTGAAGCAGATTCTAGAATTTGATGCAACTTTTAAGCAGACTGAATCGGGGAGCAACAGCTGATGATTGAAACAGCAAAACGGGTTTTGCAAATTGAAGCAGACGCTGTATTAGCACTGCAATCCCGGATTGATGGCGCTTTTTCACAAGCGGTCAGGATGATTCTCGATTGTCAGGGAAAAGTTGTTGTCACTGGAATGGGAAAGTCTGGATTGATTTGCCAGAAAATTGCGGCAACTATGGCTTCCACTGGAACTCCAACATTTTTCCTCCATCCGGCTGAGGGGATTCATGGCGATCTTGGGATGCTCTCAAGAGGGGATGTTGTTATTGCTGCTTCCTACTCAGGAGAAACCGAAGAAGTCAGTCGAATTCTGCCAGTGATTAAACGGATGGGGTTGCCGCTGATCGCTATGTCAGGGAATCCACAAAGCACTTTGGCAATTGCGGGGGATGTTCATCTCGATGTCAGTGTTGCTGAAGAGGCTTGTCCGCTGGGATTAGCGCCGACAGCCAGCACCACAGCAACATTGGCTATGGGTGATGCGCTCGCAGTCGCTCTGTTGAATGAACGGGGATTTAAGGCTGAAGATTTTGCCCTTTTCCATCCGGGTGGAGCTCTTGGAAAAAGATTGCTGTTGCGTGTTGAAGACCTGATGCATGTTGATGAGGAAATCCCCCTTGTCGCTCGCGAGACTCTGCTGCGTGATGCTTTGTTTGAAATCACCAGCAAAAAGTTAGGAGTAACCGGTGTTGTCGATGCTCATGGTGCGCTGATCGGAGTTTTTACTGACGGCGATTTGCGCCGAATTATGGAATTGGGTCTGGAGGGTCTGCAGCAACCGATTCATCAGGTTATGTCAACGGCACCAAAGAGGATTCTCAGGCGGAATTTAGCCGCAAAAGCATTACAGATCATGGAAGCCCATTCGATTACGTCGCTATTTGTTTTTGCTGACGAACAAGGAACCGTTCCTGTTGGGATTGTTCATCTGCACGATTTGCTTAAATCAGGGGTGGTTTAATGCAGGTTAAACTAGCTAAAATTAAGCTGCTGTTGCTTGATGTCGATGGCGTTCTGACCGATGGTCGAATTATCTATGATAATCAGGGAAATGAACTAAAGGCTTTTGATGTTAAAGATGGACATGGACTAAAGTTGCTCCAACGTGCAGGAATTAAGGTTGGTTTTATCACTGGCCGATCATCAGAGGTCGTTAGTCGACGCGCCAAAGAATTGGGGATTGAAATCCTCTACCAGGGGGCTTTACAAAAACTTAAACCTTATCTGGAGATTCTTTCCGACTTGGGATTGACCGATGATCAGGTTGCCTATGTCGGTGATGACGTTATTGACCTGCCAATTTTACGCCGGGTCGGTTTTAGCGCAACGGTTGCTGATGCTGTTCCTGACGTTCTACCTTTGGTCGATTATGTCTCTTCTCGTCCCGGAGGTTGTGGAGCGGTCAGAGAAATTTGTGACATGCTGTTGCGAGCCTCGGGTCAGTGGGAAGAACTGACAGAGCGTTATTTTGGTTTGAATCCGTAGGGAACGGGTGTTTAATTTGCGGCGCTTGCTGGCACTTATGATTCTGATTTCTATCGTTGCTTTGACGACGGTTATTTATCGTCACTTGCAGCAGCAGAATCCGGAAGAGCTTCTTAGTATGTTGCCGGAAAATATTGATCTTGCACTAGAAGATCTCCATTATACCCAGAACGAAGATGGTCGGCGGCGCTGGACTCTGGACGCCGATACTGCTGAATATCAACGCGATAGCAGTTTGGCTAAACTTGAGGTGGTGAAGCTGCTGTTTTACGGCGCAGGACAGTTTGGTGATATTAACCTGCAGGCTGATCATGGTCAATTAGCACAGGATACGCGCCAGGTTGATGTCTGGGGTGATGTCATATTAAAAACCGAGCGAGGTGATAAACTTTTTACTGAGCGGTTGCATTATGATGATCAGATCCGCCAGCTGAGTACCGAAGATTCAATCAGGTTTCTTTCTCCCCAGTTGGAGTTGACAGGAGCCGGCCTCCAGATTGACATCGATCAGGGCCGTATGCTGGTGAAAGATAATGTCTGGATGCTGTTGTATCCCGCAGGCAGGGAGAAAAATAAATGATGGGCCGATGGTTGCTATTGGTATTGCTTGGTATCTCAAGTTGTTGTGTGTCGGTTGTTTTTGCAGCTGAAGTAAAGCCTGAACTGGATCGAAATCAACCCATAGAAATCACTTCACAAAAACTGGAGGTGCTGCAACAACAGCGGCAATCAATTTTTACTGGGGATGTTGTTGCAAAACAAGGTGACATGACCCTTTTTGCGGAAAAGCTGATTGTCTTTTTACACCAGGATCAAGATCAGGTTGAACGCTTGGAAGCGATTGGCGGTGTACGCGTCCTTCAGCTTGACCGAATTGCGACAGCAGAGAAGGCGGTTTTTTATCAGCTGGAAGAGAAGCTTGTCTTAAGCGGCAATGCAGAGGTTACGCAGGGGAAGAATGAAATTTCTGGAGACGAAATAACTCTTTATTTGAAAGAAAATAGAACCCTGATTACTAGTTCTGAAAATAATCGGGTTAAGGCAGTTATTATTCCTGAGAAAAAACAGGAAAAGCAGTGAGCAGAGTTCTCAGGGCAACGGAACTACATAAATCGTATTCGGGTCGCGAGGTTGTCTCAGGAGTCAATCTGGAAGTCCATTCAGGGCAGGTGATCGGTCTTCTGGGTCCAAATGGCGCAGGAAAAACAACCAGCTTTTATATGGTGGTTGGTCTGGCAAAGCCCGATCAGGGAAAAGTTTTTCTGGATGACCAAGATATTACAAATTTGCCGATGTATAGGCGTGCCCGTTCCGGGATTTCTTATTTGCCACAAGAAGCTTCTGTTTTTCGTAAATTGACAGTGGCGGAAAACCTCTTAGCGATTATTGAAACCCTAAAACTCACTCGTGGTGAACAACAACAGCGCTTGGAAGAACTTCTGAATGATCTGAATATTGCCCACATCCGCGATTCGAAAGGATATGCCCTCTCAGGAGGGGAGCGCCGGAGAGTAGAAATTGCCAGGTCGCTGGTGCTTGAACCGGAATTTTTACTTTTGGATGAACCTTTTGCCGGAATAGATCCCATTGCAGTGATCGATATACAGAATATTATTTCTCAGCTCAAAGAGCGGGGAATCGGTATCCTGATTTCTGATCATAATGTTCGTGAAACATTGGGAGTTTGCGATCAGGCTTATATCTTGAATCAGGGTAAATTGCTTGAGTTTGGAACTCCTGAAGACATTGCCGCAAGT
>JASJGT010000109.1:0-4959 GCA_033791405.1 Desulfuromusa sp. | reverse complement strand
TGGGACAAATCTGGTTTGGCGGACAGCGACCCAAGAAGGACTGGTTCATGAAGCAGTCCAGTCTATCACCGGCCTACACAACCCGGTGGGATGCACTGCCAAAGGTTTGGTAGGGAGATCATGATGACACAAAACTCAACCCCTGTCGCACTGGTGACCCGTGCCGTGAGAACTCGGAAAGATATTGAGAAGCAGGCAGGCAAACTTATTTCCCCATTCGCCGCTTGGTATATCGAGTCGGAAGGGTCTTCCACGGGTCGTCCGGCCAGGGATGTTTCGGGTAGCGTCCTTTCATTTCTTTTTTAACCTCCGGATAAACCTCGTTCCAGAACGTGCGTAAGTCCTGGGTCACCTGAAGCGGCCGACCCGCAGGGGAGAGCAGGTGGAGTTGAACCGGGATTTTCCCCGCGCCGATTTGTGGGGTGTCGGCCTCTCCAAACATCTCCTGTAACTTGACGGCAAGAATCGGCTGGCTCTCCAGATTATATTGAATTCTGATGTTGGATCCACTTGCGACTTTCAGCTGTTCAGGGATCAGTGTATCGAGGCGTCGCAGCTGCTTCCAATCAAGAAGAGATTGCAAAGCCGCAAGCAGATCAATCCTTTTCAGGTCGGCGGTGTTTTTCGTATTTTCGATAAATGGTAGAAGCCAGTTACTTATATTAATCAGTAGCTTATCATTGGTAAGTTCAGGCCATTTCTCATCTAAATTAACTCCCTTGATCAGTGCAACCCGGGCGCGGAAAGTCTCCACCGCGGGAGTCCAGTTCAACAGCTCCAGCCCTTTTGTTCGCAGCATGTCCAGAACTACTTTTGTTGTTTCTGCCCCTGAGGCGGATGCCGGTTTCTCCGCAATAATCAGCTTGCCGAACCGCTGTACTTTGCGGGCAACAATGCGACCCTCCTGGTCATCCCAGAAAACCTCTTTCTGCCAGGGGCAGTCGGGATAGAGGGCGAGAATATCGGCCAATTCCAATGCTGTCGCCTGAACAATTTGTCCTTCTTCCCCTCGTTGACCGGTGAGTTCTGTTGCGACCAGAAATTTTTTACCCGCCAGCGGTGAAGTTTTCGTCAGTTGGCCGCCGCGACCCGAGACAAACACATAGCGGTTGTTTTCACCGTTGCGCAAACGACCGATTCGATCTGGAAAGGCACAGGCCAGGAGTTGGCCAATCAGCGCCTGATTGTTGCCGGTAAACC
Organism: Desulfuromusa sp.; assembly: GCA_033791405.1. Classification (GTDB taxonomy): domain Bacteria; phylum Desulfobacterota; class Desulfuromonadia; order Desulfuromonadales; family Geopsychrobacteraceae; genus Desulfuromusa. Next base: position 3,759 of record JASJGT010000109.1, on the reverse strand, counting down.
ACTCCATGGGGTGCAGTTTGTAACGCTTGCGCCAGTATGCGGAGGCGCGTTCGATGTTCCGGTATTCATCAAGTCGTCGCTGCTTGCGACATCTCCAGAGTGCCTCCAAGCGGGTTTGCAAATCCTGATGATGGTGTTGCGCCGGTTCGGACAACAGCGCCACCAGGTCGCAAGCCAACGGCAGACACTCAAGTTGCTCTGCAGCCAGCAGCAGCCGACCCAGACGTGGGTGGATCGGAAGCTTTGCGAGAATTTTTCCGCGAGGCGTTATTTGTTGTGAGCTGTTGAGCGCTCCAAGCAGCTGCAATAATTCTCGTCCGGCCTCTAATCCCCCGGTTGGTGGCGGATCGAGCCAGGTCAACTGCAACGGATCGGTACAGCCCCAGTTGCTCAGCTCCTGCACCAGTGGAGCCAGATCGGCATTGCGGATTTCCGGCGGGGTGAACGGGAGCAGGCTGCCGTGGGCTCCTTGACTCCAAAGCCGGTAGCAGACTCCAGCAGCCAGTCGCCCGGCACGTCCCGTCCGTTGTTCAGCACTGGCCTGAGAAATGCGGACCTTTTCCAGGCGAGTCAGCCCGCTGGCCGGATCAAAGCGAGGTTGGCGGGCATAGCCGCTATCGATCACCACGCGGACACCTTCAATCGTCAGGCTGGTTTCGGCGATATTGGTGGCCAGAACCACCTTCCTACGGTTTCCAACTCTGATCGCCTTTTCCTGATCGGGGTAGGGAAGTGCGCCGTACAACGGACAGATATCGATTTTGTCCAGATCCTTAAGCAACTGCCAACAGCGGTTGATTTCACCAGCACCCGGAAGAAATACCAGAATATCCCCTTCGGTTTCACGCAAAGCACGGTGAATGGCTGCACTTGTCCCTGCAACCAGATCGTTATTCTCTTGCTCAGTATAGTGAATGGTGACCGGGTAGCACCGTCCTGCACTGGTGAGCAGGGGAGCATCCAGCAATTTAGCCAGGGGAGTGCCATCCAGAGTCGCCGACATGATGAGAATTTTCAGGTCCTCGCGCAGTCCCTGCTGGGCGTCATGACACAGTGCCAGAGCCAGATCACTGTTTAAGTTACGTTCGTGGAATTCATCGAAAATGATCAGTCCGATTCCTTCCAGCTCAGGGTTTGACTGCAATCGCCGCGTCAGAATCCCTTCAGTCACAACTTCAATCCGGGTTTGTTTCGAGACCTGCCGCTGATAGCGGATCGTATAGCCAACGGTTGTGCCAACCGACTCTCCGTACAGTGTGGACATATAGCGGGCGGCATTGGTCACTGCCAGCCGTCGCGGTTCCAGCATCAGGATCTTTTGCCCCTGCAACCAATTTTCATCCAGCAGTGCCAGAGGGATCTGAGTCGTTTTTCCCGCACCAGGTGGAGCTTGCAGGATCACGGTCTGGTGAGCGGCAAGGGTGTTTTTTAGCTGGGGCAGAATGTCGTGAATCGGTAAATTCATGAGTTTCGGTCGATAGACGATTCAATGATGTTGATTTTATATGCCCCGACAAAACCCGACGATATATACTGAATAGTATTCAGATCAAGTCTCGGGTTATTTGATCACAGGGCAGTCACACTCGGGATCAGTGATTTTGAGTAGCAGGTACTTGGCGTCAAAACCATTTTTTTTGAGTTCACGGGAGGCCAGTTCGGCTCTGGCACCTGTTGAACAATGAATGAAGATACGCTTGTCTTTGGGAATTTCTGCCAGACGCTTGGGGATTTCATCAAGTGGAATATTGACAGTGTTCTTGAAAATACCTAGCTCCTGAACTTCTTCAACATTGCGAACATCAAGAACAAAAGTATCGGTAAGTTCACCCAGGACTGCCTTTTTGAAATCACCAAGACGGACTTCATCTTTGCCGTATTGGCGTACCCAGTTGACCTCGGTCAGATAGTCAGGGCCGCTTTCCGTTTTTTCACCCGCGAAAACCCATCCCTGGTAATTTCCGACCACCATGGATACGGCTTTGATTCCTTCTTCTCTCAGATCATAAAGGGCAGCAGATACATCCTCGGAGTTATCGCTGTAAATTACGGTAGGAGCATTAAGGGGCAGGTCGAATATATGATTTTCGAGATCGTCGTACGGTATATTTACTGAACGGGAAATCCGTCCTTCAATGACAGTATCACTTTCCCGAAGGTCGAGAAGCAGAATGTTGCCGTTTTTCACATAATCGCTAGAAGCATAAAGGGGATGACCTTCGGCAGTCCATGCTGGGTCTCCGCCAAGGAATGCTTTGACATTAGTGTAACCGAGCTTCTTCGCCAGACCGGCGCTTTGTGTGGTCATACCTCATGTGTAGCCCCCACAGTAGAAAACCAGAAGTTTGTCCTTATCCCGGGGAAGAACCTCTGCTTGTTTCTTGTTCAGCAACGGTACCGTGATATTAATCGCTCCAGGAAGGTGACCCTGGGCATAGAGGCTTTCAGGTCTGGCATCCACCAGAGTCATGGGAGCATGATCAAAAGCCAACTTGTAGAGTTCGTCAACCTTGATTTCTGCGACACCTTGGGGAAGTTTTGCCAGTTTGGGTTTGACAACAGTGGCAAATTTATCATCACCACGTTGTTCCCAGTCGATAATTGCAGCTTCCCCTTTTTTTGCAAATTCAAGACCTTCAGTGGTTTCATCAAACTTGACCATGATTGTATCGGCTGCGTCACCAGCACCGACAGTGATGAAAATAGTTCTGGCCTTGTTGGATCTGCCAGCTACCTTTCCTTTATAGACATTCTGGTCCTGCTCGACGACAGCAGGGTTCGTTTTACTTAAAATAGTGGTTGTACTGTTTGCGCATCCGAATGAGAAAAGGAAGCTCAACAGAACAAGGGGAATGCATCTGTTTATAGCCTGCCAGAACATATTTGTCTCCTTTGAGCAAAAGTAGGAGTAGGACTGAAGATAACAACGAAGTATTCCATAAACATAACACTTGTCACGGAAAATCAAACAACAATATGACGAAAAGAGTTACTTCATTAACCTCCAACTTTCTGTGGACAGACCTCCAGGATGAATATGCTACAATTGTACACAATCTTTTCCACTATTGGACTCCCATACTTGAGAAAGAGGAAAAATGAAAAAAATCGGCATTTTCTCCCTTGGCCTGTTTTGCCTGATCTACATTCTAAATCCGACCGCCGGATTTTTTGAAATCATCCCTGACAATTTGCCTCTTATAGGGAATCTTGACGAAGCAGCTGCGGTTGCAACCTTACTGATGTGCCTGAAATATTTCGGTATTGAGCTTCCAAGCTTTTTTCACCGAAACGACAACGACATCAACATTAAGTAGATCTTTTAACTCGAGATCAAAGGGTAGGGGGCTCTTCTCTTCGATTCAGTTGCAACAATCAACCTCGGGACAAAAGTAAACAAATACAGCTTTTGCGGTGCAGACCATTACGGTTTCATAGCCCGTAAATTCTTAGGACAGCCCCGAGTTTACTACATTGTTTCTTAAACTAGAGCCATTCAGGCCATAATGTCTATTTCTTATCCGGTCATATGAAATCGCAGTAATGTCCCGGAATCCCAAGCGATTCTTTTTTTGTTTGGACATTCTCGGAAATGTTAAAAAGAGGGGAGTGCCCCTAGTTATTGAGTAGCAGGCCCTGAAGTTCTTATGCTCTCTGATCCGCTGGTCGTCCCTGAAAAGCCTCTCTATTTTCAATTCCTGTTCGAAACAAAAATCTTTACACGATCTTTATCTGGTTATTACCTCGTCGTTAAACAGA